>JALQUL010000402.1 GCA_023260735.1 Limnohabitans sp.
CCAGATTTTTGATTAGTGAATTTGATGATAACGAAAAGTACATGTGTTGTTTTTGAAGCTTGAGAGTCGTTGCTTTTGATAAGCATCAAAACAACTATCTTTTAAAAAAAGTTCGGGTTGTTCAGGTTCTAATCTAGACAAACCAGGCTGCATTTTAAATTCAGGCAATACCGCCCAAAAATTGTGCTCTGCAGGTGTTAATACGGCAAGTGAGGTATTTTGGCTGTTTGTGTTTTGGAAATCGTTATTGCTCAAAGTACCTGAGGCATACGAATGCATTGAAAATGAAGTCATAAAAATTCACCAAATTGATAAAAATAAAAAATCATTTTAAAGTAAGTAATTACCCCCTAGGCTAAGTGTTGTGTTTAATATTTCATAGATTATGAATAACGTTTATCAAAATCTAACAAGATCTCATGACGTTTTTCGGGTGTAAAAAAACCATGGCAATACATATATACAAATAACAGATCATGACAAATTTGATCAACAAGATGCGTCATTTCAAGACCGTCTAAAAAATAATCTGGAATAGCTTCATAACCATATAACGCACCCAATAACTGACCCGCCATTGAGCCAGTTGAGTCGCTATCACCCGTAATGTTCACCGCCATCTCTATGCCTTGTGCAATATTCTTAGCCTTTAAGGCACAATAAACTGCAATCGCTAAAGCTTCTTCTGCAATCCACCCTTCTCCTAATTGAGCAATAGCAAGGTGAGGGCTTAGCGAATTTTGAGACAGCGCTATAGCTTGACTTAAGGCCTGGCTGGTTTCTTGATGAAACTCTTTTTGCTGTAGATGTAAAAGGGCTAAATCACAAGCCTGGCGCATTGATTGGCCACATAACACAGCAAATAAAATAAGTGCAAATGCAGCTGCCGCAATTTGTCCAGTAGGATGACCATGAGTAAGCGCTGCGGACATTATTGATTGCTCATAGACCCAATCGAACGATTGTTCGATGTCGCTTAATTGGAGATCATGATTTAAACTGGCATGAGCCATAATCGCCACAGGCGCAACGCGCATTATGGTGCCACAACCTTTGCTGTTGTTGCTAGCGGTAAAAGTATTTTGACTGGCAATTTGTTGAAGGCCAGTTAAACAAGTATTGCCTGGGGCTCTACGACTAGACAAGGCTTTTTCCGCATATAAAAAACCATCTTGATTAAAAGATGAATTATATTGGGTTGATAACCAACGCAGATAAGCGTTTTTGAGTTCAGTTGGGTAATGACCCTGACCTAGTCGATTTTGCTTGTACCAAGCCATTATCAAACCTTCAGCCGTAAATAGAGTCATTTGGGTATCGTCGGTAATTTTTCCCAAACCACCATAACAAGGTTCATATTGTTGAATGCCATTTACCCCAAATTTATTTAAAATTTGCTCACGACTTATAAACTCAACTGCCGCACCTAATGCATCTCCGGCAGCCCCGGCAAATAAGCATCCCATGTATAAAGATAATGTTTGAGTGTATTTTCTTAATGCTGGATGTTGAGGATAATTCATTTATAAAAGTAGTTAGTTGCAATATACCACTATCATACAATAGATATTTGCAAAATGCAACTATGTAAGGCCTCAATATGATAAATGATCAACTTAACCCACTGGTGGTAATTGATATTGCAATATTTACCGTTCAAGATCAACAACTTAAAATATTGTTAGTTAAAAGGGCGAATGAGCCTGAAAAAGGCAGGTGGGCCTTACCTGGCGGCATATTAATTCCCAGTAAAGACCTTAACCTAGAAAGCAGTGCCCGAAGAATATTAAAAACCAAGGTCAGTGTGGATATTGCTTACCTAGAGGAGGTATGCACTTTTAGTGGCCTGCATCGTGATCCACGGGGCTGGTCGATTGCCACCTTGCACTACGCACTTTTACCCGCCGATAAAACCCATGCTTTAGTGAAAGAAAGTATTGAAGATTTAATTTGGCAAAACGTGCTCACATGCCCAGCATTGGCATTTGATCATGAACTACAACTTCAAACAGCGCTCGCTACTTTACGTCGTAAAGTGTCGTCACATTTATTACCTTTGCATTTAATGCGTCCAAAATTTACTTTAAGCGATTTGCAAAAAACCTGTGAAGCCATACTAGGTCAAAAATTAGATAAAAGTGTTTTTAGAAGGCGCTTAAAAAATAACACCGACATTATTGAACTAGAAGAATATGAGGGCGGAGCTCAAAGACCAGCGCAATTATTTAAAGCGAGAACTGATTTTGAGTTTAAAGAACCGCTGGTTTAAAGACTTGTTTTGTTGAGATTAGAACTCTATCACGTTATAAAACTGGCAACAATTTCCACCAAGGACATAGCGAGTAAAAACAAAAAACTTTTGGCGGTGCTTTTAACAGCCTGTAATTTATTGCTGCGGGTTCTAAAAAAATAGACCGGAATAAATATAACTGCAAAAAGTGCTGCCCATAATGCAGAATGACCTGGAGCAACTGAGTTGCGTTCTGTTGATTCAGTTTTACACCAAGAATAAATCAGTGCCACTGAAATGACACTTATAGAAATATTTAAAAATTGCGCTAATTGATTTAATTGAGGAAAAAAAACAATGGGTAAAGACTGTAGATTAGAAATTAAAAATAGTACCCACAAAATTTTATTACTTTTTTTCATTTTCAAAATCAATTAGTAAGAGTGTCGTTAAGACAGTACCACTTCCAGCTATAAATACAAGCTGTCATAGCCAAAATATGATGATTAACATCAAGAACAGTTTGTAAACCCATTGCCTCGCCACCTACAAAATGTATGGTATTGTGCAAAATAAACTATACAAGCAAGAGATTACTATTCATTCAATTGACATCAACACTTTAGCCTCTAGCTAGCATTTATCTACCGCAAGCACATTTAAGCTACAGCATATTTGACGAATTGATTCTGATCTTTTATGAGGGCTAGTCAATTGTTTGCTTTTGTTGTACGTACAGCGCATTTAACATTTTCTAATCAAGACTGCGTTTAATGCATGGAGCATTTAAAAAAACATTCAATCATTCTTTACTAAAAGTTCACCAAACAATCAATATTAAAGTTCTATGTATTAGTGATAACTAATATAATCAAACTCTTATTATTAGTTACATTAAAAAATGAATTCAATTTTTCAATTTGGCGAGCATCATGACAGCTACGCTATTAAAGTCATTAATGAAAGAGAAGCAAGGGCTGGGGCTGGTATTCTATTATTTTGTGCAATGGTTGCTTTTATGCAAGCATGGCTGACGGGAAATTTTAATCCTACCAAAATTGTAGTGATTGGTTTTTTTATTGACTTTTTTATTCGAGTCATTATTAACCCACGATTTTCTCCTAGTTTAATTTTAGGCCGTTTTGCAGTGAATAATCAAACGCCTGAATATGTGGGCGCGGCACAAAAAAGACTGGCATGGGGCCTTGGCCTAGGGCTGGCAAGTTTAATGATGGTCATGCTGGTGATTTACGACGTAAGAGGCCCAGTCAATATTATTGTGTGCTTGGTGTGTTTGATATTATTGTTTTTTGAAACAGCATTTGGCATATGTTTAGGTTGCAAACTTTATAACCTCATTTATAAAGATAGTGCGCAACTTTGCCCTGGTGGTGTTTGCGAAATCAAACAAAAAGAAAGCATACAAACCATAGGTAAAAGCCAAATTGTGGCCTTGATTTTATTTGTGGCATTATTTACTTTATCCCTACAAATTACGCATTTCGATGCCCATAATAACACCACTAACCCAATTGCAAATCATACCAATGGCAATACAAATGGTGTGTCCTCGTCTATGGACCTAGCAGAGCAAGAACGTTGCAAAGTGCCGGCTTTTGCTAAAGCGATTGGTCATGAAAAACATTGGAAAGAACACAACGGTTGTAAGTAACTTTTTACTTGTAAAATAATTAATTACTTGGTATTAGTACAGCTGAAGCAACACTTGAGGGCTTAGAAGCCGAGCTAGTGGAGGCTACACTGGCACTCGAACTAGACTCCAATGCTAAATTGAGGTTGGTGTTGCTAGGGCTGTTAGTCAAATGATAGGAATGGATTGATTGCGCTGAAGGCCAAAAATAGAGCAAAGCTAAAATTCCAATAATACATAGTGCTGTGTAGCCAAAATACCGAGGTAAAATTTTTTGAGGAGTTTCATTTTGCTTGATTGGCAAAGGGCTCTTCATGAAATTTTTTTTTACAGGCTCTTTAATTAAAATAAAAATAGTATGGTGCTCTGCCATTAACTCATAGGCTTCGTTATTGGTTTGGGCCATATTAAGCACTACGGCCTGGCCCTCTACAGCACCCTTTAACAAGGCCTGACAGGCAACTAAAAACACATTACGATCTAATTTTGAATCTATGTTTCCGTGCCAAGATGTTGCATCAAAAGATAACTCAGATAAGTCCTTACCTGCTTGTGGCTCGGCAACTACTTCTGTTTGCCAAGCAGGTAAACTTGCTAGCGAAGACAAAACCAATTGCTCAACACAGGTTTGAAGCTCTGCTGTCTTATTTCTTTCGGCTAAAAAACGCTCCACTAAATCCTCTGTAAAAAACAAATCAAATGGGCATTGATAGTCTGCAGAATCGACTTTGTTCGCCACCTGCACAATCCACCATGCAATTAAGTTTTTAATCAATTGCAACGACTCGGTATTTTCAGAGTTGCCTTCTAAAACGATTGAATAGCGAATAACCGAACCGACTCTATCTTTTCTGGCAGACCTAATGCCACTTAAATAACAAGTCCAATCGGTGGCATTAGCTTTTAAAATAAAACTGGGTTTTTCAAAACTGGTGTAATTTTGAAAGTCAAGCCACCAACGGCTTTGGGGCGCATAGGACAAAAATGAATAATCAATTTTTATGCCCCGAGTTTGAATAAATAGTTTCATTCTTTTTTCTCGGTCAGTTCTATAGTGCGTTTGGTGGTCGATTGTTGAGCTAGCTTTTCAATAATAGAGCTCAAATTATTGACTAAACCCCTTTGTTGCCAAACTTGAGTGGTTAAGGAATTGGCATTTTCTACTCGCCTCTGACGTTCTCTGGTGGCCCATAACCACATATTAGAAATAACACCCTCGTCTCGTTCAGCTTCATTTTTAGCCAAGTATGCCTTGGTTTGAATAGCGTTTACCTTGGCTTTTTCAGCTAGCAAGGCTTGACTCATTAAATGGCGTGATAAATTAATTAACACAGCGTCTGCTCCTTTAACCGATAATTGACCGGGCTTTCTGACTCGGTAATGCGCTGAAAATGACATGTCATCTGGTTTTGTACCCTCCCAACTTGACTTGACAATTTCTACACAGCCAACCGTATCGACAGGGGCATAGACAATTTTGACGCTTGGAAACTCACTTAAAGCCGCTTTTAAAACATCGGAATAATAATCTTCAAACTCTGCTAATAAATCAGCCGATAAGTCTTTAAGGCCTCCGTTGTCATCAAAATAAGATTCACATTTAACAGGACAAAACATTAATAAAGCAGGCTGATGAGGTGCAATGGCACGTCCCTTGGCCCATTGCCTCACTACTTGTTCTATGTCATAGGTATTTAAAATATAGGGTACTGCCCTTTTTTCGATAGAGATAGTGGCCTCCATCATAACGGCCGACTCCACTGGAACAATTAAGACACTACTCTCGGCTAGCCACTTTTGACAATATTGCCATTCGGTTTCTCGCTCGACTGGTCTGCGACTTGAGTCTAACCAGCCCCCAGGAAAATCTAATAAATTAAAGTGAATTCCATAACTTCCGACGCCATGATCCATTCTTAACTCGTATGCAAAGGACTCTTCGGTACCAGAGACTGCACCTGGGTTAAATTCGCCTGCACGTAATGAACCACTCAACTCTTTATGGTGCTGGGCTATGCGCCTTTCAGTTTTAGTACCAAAAGGTTGAATTCTTGCAGGAGTCCCAGCCAACAGTTTATGAGAATCATTGAGGATAGAAGCAATCAAAGAGGTTTTACCTACACGTGAAGGTCCTACAATGCCAATTTTAAAAAAATAATTAGTCTGAATTGGAATCATTGCGATACTCCATTCATGGCACTTAAAGAGTTACGAATGGTTCGCAGAGCTTTTTCTACCTTTGCAAACTTCGCGTTAGTTTCTTCAATGCCTTGGAAAACGCCAGGCCAAATTTCATTTCTATACGATCGAGACAAGCGTCTAAACTCTTTTTCAGAGTCACCAGAACGAATAATAGAATCCTCAAATTGTTCTATGGCAGCGTGCAAAACTAAGGCTGGTGTACTTCTTTCTTGAATGAGTGATTTTTTAGTTCTATAGGCAGCTTGTTGAGCAATTTGTGTTAAAAATTTGAGTAGTTCACCTACACCGCTTTCACTTACTTCCACCACAATTTGGTCATGATATTTACCCGACTCTTTGTCGATTATTTGCAAATTAAGACCATCCAATTCTCTTCTTACTCGGGGGTGAAGTTGTGTTCTGTACTCTAATTTAAGATTTATAAAATCTTTTATGGCAACAGTTAAATTGGGGCATGATTCATAGGCATCGCTAAGGGCATTCGCTAAAGTATTTAATGCCTCTACGCCTTTTTTGTCTTCAAGTAAAAGACCAAAATTTTTCTCAAAAACCAGTGCTGTTTCCGACCATAATTGATTCACTTTCGAGGTAAAAAATAAATCTAAATTACAAAAGTGTTTACCAATTTCAACTCTTATCCGATTCATTTCTTGTGCGGTAAATGGACTACTATTCCGATCTACTCGCATTTGCCTGAGCGCATTTTTTGACCATACTTCTGGCCCTACTCCAAATCCGTTTTCCATCCATTTTTCAATGGTAGTAAATGAATCTTCTACTGCTTTTATATATTCTGGGTCATCATCTCCAGAACGCGCAAAACCCTGATACCGCTCTACTACTTGAGCTAATTCGCCGGCTAGATCTCGCCTTAGTTCACTTGACCTAAACTCTAAATCTTCAGATGTACTTGAGCTTGGTTTACCTGCTAGCTTTAACATAGCTTCTAAGTTGGAAAGATGGTGACCTATTTTATTGGCTACCGCCACAAAACTTCTGATGGTTCCTTCGTAAATCTCATCATCCATAATAGGAAGCCGTAGTGCCAAATGCGCTAGAACAGGCTCTAATATCGTATCGTAAACAGATTTTGGATCAGCGGCATTACCTTGTAATACTTGGAAATGTTTACCATCAATACCATCATTTACTTGACGACAGACATCGTCGCGTAAAGATATTTCTAGTGGCGTGTTGTTACCCGAAGAGTTCAGCACAATAAATACAAAATCGCGTCTATTATTAATAAAGCCCCTTGCCTTATCTAATAAATTAGTGGTGGCACCATCTTCACGGCCCCAATAGGCCAAACCTTCTACTGGTCGCTTAATAAGTAGCACTAAGTCCACTTCGTTTTGTAGCCCTGCTAAGTGATATTGTTCTGCATTGGCAGCCAACTCACCCAAGCCTGGTAAATCAATAATACCTACATGATCAACTTGGGCATAAGGAAAACTGCATTCAATCCTCACATCTTTAACTGCTAAATAACGTCTACTACAATGGCCAGCTGCCACTTGCTCGTTGGTAGGATAGGCCACATACTGCCGCAGGTCAGCTAAACCTACACTTCTTTCACCACCTGTTAAATCCTGCTCGAAACTGCTGAGGGCATCTTGCATTTCTTTTAGACGTCTTAAGATAGAAACACTGGTGTGTTTATCTCGGTATAAAGGGTCTAGTTCTGATTCTGATTGAGGGTAAGAAAATACCTGAAAATCTCTAACTGAAAATGGTGGGGCTAACAAACCTAATTCATCATGATAGGGTTGCAAGATTTCATCTCTAAATGATTGATAGGTGTGTAGTGTTAGAGTGGCCCTTTGATGTAAGTGTGAATGGAAAATTCTACTTCTTACCGCTGTAACAGGTAAACCACTTCCGGTTGGAATTTGTTCATCACTTAAACCCGAAATCGATTGCAATAATGTACTTTTACCCACCCTTGCTCTACCACTCACGCCAATATTAATCGTTTTACGCGAAAACCTCGCCTCTAAAATATGGAGTAATTCGCTTACCTTGGCAATGTCTCTTAAAATTTCATCTGATTTAAAACCTTGCAGCTCCAACTTTAAAGCATCAGGCGTCGCTGAATAATTTCTTAGCTCAACTACCACATCATTAAGTGCATTGACATCTTTGGCTAGTTTTTCCCAACGAGTAATTTCTTGACTTACCTTAGGTAATTGAGTGCTACGACGCTCTAACAATTGAGCAATTTTTTCTTGAATAATCATTTTTTATATTTTCATCCCAATCAATTTGAAATTTTTAACTATTGATAGTTCAATATAGCTGATAGAGCCCCATCCTAAGTTTAAAAATTAGTTTGAGTACTTTTTCTTAACTTTAAAATAGCCATAAACTATTTTAAGAACTACAGCAAATGTTGGTTGCTATCATAAATGTTTATAACGACAGGTTGTGTCGTTATTGAGTATTTAAAATTTTTATTTTCTTGCGAAAGTATGACTTTTAACTCTTCTATTTACACAATAGATACTTCAAATATTCCTTTAAATTGTTAATAACAGTATAAAATTTACTTTTATTAGAATCACTTGTGTGCAAAGTCAGTAGCTTAAGCTTATGTTTAAGGTCCTCCCATTTTCTATTAACTTACAAAATTTTTATGAAAACCAAAAACAGCACTCTTTGTAATTTTTTAAAACTAAGCTGGCTTGGTAGTTTTTTATTTTGTGGTACTTTATTGGCACAAACTATGACTCCATTAGTCACTTCTCAAGGTGTAGCCTCTTCTGCTTGGCGTTTTGTGGGCTTTCCTAAATCAAAAGCTAATATTCCCCCTACTTTATTTGAGGTGGCAGAAGTTCAGGGAGAAAAAGCCCTCAAGGTCAGTACACAGGCTTCTTATGGCACTTGGGTACACGAACTACCCTTGGTTACTGCAGGACAACTTGAATGGCGTTGGAGGCTTGAACAAAGCTTAACGAGTGGCAAGATAGCTCCCAACATTCTCACTAAAGCCGGCGATGATGCGGCCTTAAAAGTTTGTGTCATGTTCGAACACTCACTTGACAACGTGCCTTTTGTAGAACGAACTCTTTTAAGAGTGGCTCGCAGTGTAAGTGGAGAAAACCTACCAGCTGCTACTATTTGTTATATTTGGGATAGTGTTCATGATGCAGGTCTGCAAGGAGCTAACCCCTATACCAAACGAGTGCGCTTTATTACTTTGCAAGGCAAAGGCGCAAGTACAGGCCAATGGAAAACCGAAAGTCGCAATCTAGCAGCCGACTTCGTACAGCTTTTTGCTGATGAGTTACCCAATAACTCGGCTAATAGCATTCCCAAAATAAAAGCTGTTTTGGTGGGTGCCGACAGTGATAATACGGGTAGTAAAAGTTTAGGATGGGTTAATAATATTCGTTTCAACTAGATCATTAACTTTCTAATTTTCGAACAATAGACACAATTACTATTGCCTGCGCTCTTCCCTGTGCTATTGCTTCAACCTATCTGGTAAAAGTTTTTACTATGTTCAGTAAATGAAGAAGTCTTTTGCCAATAAATGCTACTGGCTTGTTTTATTTATCATATATTTCGATTATTATCGAATTATGGAAAATACAACTGCAATACAAGCTTTTATTGCCCTAGGGCAAGAGTCAAGGCTCAACATATTTAGGTTATTGGTGCAAAAGGGCGATACAGGCCTTATGCCCTCGCAAATTCACGAACTATTAGGCATACCCAATGCCACGCTCAGTTTTCATTTAAAAGAACTACTACAGGCCAATTTAATCTCGGTAGAGCGACAAAGCCGAAATTTAATTTATAAGCCTAATGCACTTATGGTTCAAGAACTTAGTCAATTTTTATTAGACAACTGTTGTGGTGGGAAACCTTGCACACTTAGTTCAAAACAAAGTATCAAAAAAATCAATTAGGTTAAAAATTAATTCACTCAAGTGATGCAATTATTCTTCTTTTCAAAATAAATCTATGACTACTATTAGCAAACAACTTTCATTTTTAGACCGCTATTTAACCCTTTGGATTTTTTTAGCCATGAGCATAGGAATTAGCCTTGGCTATTTTTTCCCTGGTACCGAAAATCTAATTCAAACTTTTCAGATAGGTACTACTAATATTCCAATTGCAATTGGCCTGATACTAATGATGTACCCGCCATTTGCAAAAGTGCAATATGAAAACCTGCCTCGGGTTTTTAAAGACAAAAAAATCTTTGCTATTTCTTTTGTCATGAGCTGGTTAATAGCGCCAAGTCTGATGTTTATTTTGGCAATTATATTTGTACCTACACAACCCGAATATATGGCGGGTCTCATTTTAATTGGCATTGCCCCTTGTATTGCTATGGTGGTGATTTGGAATGATTTAGCCAAAGGTTCAAGCGAATATGCAGCTGGTTTAGTGGCTTTTAATGCCTTATTCCAGGTTTTATTTTTTAGCGCTTATGCCTATTTATTTTTAACCGTATTGCCTCCTTATTTTGGCTTAGCCAGTACCGAAATTAACATCAGTATGGGAGAAATTGCCAAAAGTGTTTTTATCTATTTAGGCTTGCCTTTTATAGCTGGTTTTTTAAGCCAAAAAATCTTAGTTCGTATCAAAGGTAAAGAATGGTTTCACCTAAGATTTGTACCCCATATTGGCAAGCTTACCTTAGTGGCTTTGTTATTAACAATAGTGTTAATGTTTAGCCTTAAAGGACAACTCATTTTGACCTTGCCACAAGATGTGGCAAAAATTGGAATTCCCTTAATTATTTTCTTTGTGTTGATGTTTGCAATTACATTTTTTATCACAAAAAAAATAGGCTTTGATTACCAAAGAAGTTGCACCTTGTCGTTTACTGCATCTAGTAATAATTTTGAATTGGCTATTGCTGTAGCCATAGCAGTTTTTGGTATTAACTCTGGTGCTGCATTTGCAGCTGTTATAGGGCCTTTAATTGAAGTGCCAGTCATGATTGGATTGGTGAATGTGGCGCTTTGGATAGAGGCTCGTTTTTTTAAAAATAAGATTCAATTTTACTAATACCGATATTTTAATAAAAATAAAGCAACTGTTAAAATTTAAAATAATTTAAGACTCCATAATTTTATCAACCTCATTTAATATACGAGCTAGTACCTATCAAAAAAATTTTGGTTTATTTTTAATTTTTCGAAATTTTTTTACATTCGAACAAAAATCTATTACTAATAATGATAAATTAGTTATCATAAATGATGATAAAACATGGAAATTTGAAAAATCGGAGCCCAATATTATTAATTAATATCATTTACTTTGTTTATCATAAAATAAAACCACAATTAGTTGATAAATCATTAATTAAACAAATATTAATATTACTTTAGCTGATTTAACTGTGTCAAAATTCATGCTCGAAAATGACATTCTTGTTGAAAACAACCTAAAGGAAATATTATGTTCTGTTCAAAATGTGGTGCCCAAAATGAAGACACCGCAACTAGTTGTACTAGTTGCGGTGAAGTGTTTGCTGTACCTAAAAGCAGCACTGGGTTTGAAGCTGATAAAGCTAAAGAGCAAGTCAAAGTGGCAATGAACGATGCTGTATCTACTTTAAAATCATTGGGTACCGACCCAGTAGGAGGTCTTTTACAGTCTTACAACGCTTTAGGCGAAGCCCGTTCACTTGGAGTCGGCATTGCCTTTGGTTTAATTTTCGCCTTATGTTTCGTTTTTACTGTCAGTGAAATACCTATGATGAGTTTTTATTTTAGACGGTCTGACAGTGGAGAATTTTTTAAACTATTAGTAGTAGGTTTTATTCCCTTTTTAGGCCTATCTGCTGCTAGTATTCTAGCTAATAAAATAACCCATGCAAAACTAGGCTTAAGTAGTAACTTTTTTATTGCTGGCGTTGCATTATTACCTTTGGGCTTAGTATCGCTAATTACTGCTTTAATTGGCTTTGAAAATTATAAGATTGTCTTTGTATTATCTACAGTTTCAATTTGTATTACTATTATGGTACTTTTCGCAGGTTTAACACGAATTGGTGAGTTAAGTGATAAATCTGCATCTTATACTGTGCCATTAATGTTAATTGCAAGCACTATAATTAGCAAAATTCTTTTAGATATTTTATTTAAATAGATATTAATAAATATATTTAATAGGTTTTAAATTTAAAACCTATTATTTCTTAATTAAAAAATAATGAACACCTCAAAAAAACAATTTCTACTAAATTAGAAGATTTTTTCCTCTTATTTTTACGCTATACAATATTATTTGTTCTTGCTATTAGTATTTTATTATCTTGCTATTTTGCAGTTACAGGCGTACTTGATTTACAAGCCAAACCAAAGTCTTATAGTTTTCAAAAATTTGATTCTAAAGACTTTATTAAGGAACTTGAAATTAAGCCTAATAACTCTGAAAATGGCACTGAAGTCAATAATGAAAGTAATGATATAGTAAAACCTCTTAATAAAGTTAATCAATCATTAAAAGACGAAATCGCTAAACAAACAAAGCTA
>JALQUL010000460.1 GCA_023260735.1 Limnohabitans sp.
TCGTTTAAGCCTACCAAAGCGCCTGGATCAAAAGGTTCAATAATTTCACGTGGGCCATATGGACAGTCGGTGCTTAATACGGGAACACCTAAAATTAAAGCCTCTATTAGGACATTACCTAGGCCTTCTCCCTCTGAAGTTAAGACCAACAGTTGTGCGCGTTTGACTAAAGAATAATGGTTGTTGTGAAACGGTAAAAAATGTACTCGGTGCTGGATTTTGAATTCTTTAGCTAGTTGCCTTAACTTTTCCTCTTCGGGCCCTCTTCCTACCAAGACCAAATCGCCTGAATAATCGGATTCAGCAAAGGCTTGTAGGAGTTTGTGAAAGCCTTTATGTAATGTAAGATTGCCTACCCCAATAATATAGGGGCGTGACATTTGTGCAGCTTGCTCGGTCAGTAAACTACCTTGCATTCGAATTTGATCAAAATCAAAAGGGTTATAGATTTGGCTTAGTTGTGCAGGTTGTACACCAAGTATTTGGGTCATTTCATAAGCTAAGCCATGAGAGACGACATGCAATCTTTTTTGATTCAAGAGTTTTTGTAAACGCCAACCACGGCGGGTTTTTTTGATAAACAATCGGATTTGGCCTTTAACCCCCTTAGATTTAGCCGCTTGCAGTTGCGAAGAGTGAGAGCTCAAGACAAGTGCAGGGTGTTCAATTGCAGAGGCCGTACGTAAGGCTAATTCTCCAGCAGCTACAATTAAATTGGCAGTACCCACTTTTGATTCAAATATTGAAATTTGATTTTTTATCCAAGCCGTCATTTTCTGTCGCTTGGCGATTGCTTGCCATCTAAACCGAATAGGTTGTTCTAAATGCTGTGAAAAATATTGAAAATCAGGTAGTGGATAGTCTATTTGACTATCAAGACTAATTAAACCCACCCGATACCCTTTATGAAGCCACGCTTTGGCCAAGTCAAGTTGAACTTTAGCTAGGCCTCCTTGATGCAGAGTATCAATGATGATCAGGATGGAGGGCGGTGTGTTTTTGATTGTCATAACTAGCGCTAAACAAAGCCCATGCAGAAATTAAAAATGTAAGCATTGTATTTTGGTATAGGATGAGATCAGAAAGTCCAAAACACAATCCGGCCAATATAATCCAAATACTAATAATATCTTTGCGACTTTGAATTAAAAGCAAAGCAAATGTACTGAATAATCCTGTTAATAATAGTAATCCGCCTATACTAATTGATTGCATCCAGTCGTTATGAAAATGAGGTTGCATTAAAATGCTAGGGTGCAGGGGAGTAGTGCTAGGGTAAGCCTGAATTAAATCTTTTATATTAGATATACCACTACCAAGTAATAAATTATCTTGCCAAGTTGTTATAGTAAAGCGCCACATTTCAATTCGTGCGCTAACACTTGAAATAATAAAATGGGGTTCGGTTAAGTAGTAATATAAATCATAAAATACTCGTTTAATACGATGAAAAAACTCGGTCTGTGTGGCCAATATAAATGCTGCAATGAGGCTTAAAAAAACAGCAAAAGCAATATATTTTCTATATTGAGTTTTAGTCTGAACTACTAATAGTACAAACAAAGGTAATAAGGCCAACAAAGCACCTCGGCTTTGGGTGGCCAAAGCCACCAAAAATACAATAATAGCACCGCTTAAAACAGCTAATTTTATTCTTGGGTTTTTTACACAATGGTGCGATAGTCCAAGTGCACAAATGCCAGTGAGCCACATACAGGCATCAGCAAAATGGATGGGATTACCACCTCCACCACCCACGCGATAAAGTCCATTTTCTGTTAGGTGCCTAGGAATTTGTAATTGTAAAAACTCTGGGTTATAAAAAGTCCACGCATCTAATAAAGCACACAAAAAATACAACCAAGCACCCACTGCAGCCGCAATAATGAGTTGGAGGTGCTTGATTTGGAGCTGTCGAGCACATGTATATAAAATAAAAGCAAAAATAAATTTTTGAAACAATTGGCCCCAGTTATAGTGATAAGGATGTATCCAGGAAATAATCCCAAAGCTCAAGAAAAATGGTAGCCACACCCATAACCTTTTAGTGGCATCTAAGAACAGAGTAAAAACGGTGGTGCGAGCAAAAAAAACAAGATACAAAAGTCCGACCGGGGCAATTAGCACAGACAAAAATCGTCCACTATCTCCCAATGGCAAAAACCTTGCCCCAATAAACGGATAACAACATAAAAACACTATCATGAGGCGAACTAGCCACTTTGGTCCCGCCGTACTCGGGTAGTAGAGTGGGAAGAAATTAGCTAAGCTTCTAGATGAGCCGTTCATAAAGATGAATAAATGAGTTAGGTAGGATGTTGGGGCAATAAATTAATTAAAGCCTGAACATGATCGCTAAGTTGGTAAGGATAATGAATGTACTGCGACGGGTTACTTAGACCGGCGTAGCTGTTTGGAAATTGTTCTAAAGCAATTCTAAGCGTTTGGACTAAACTGGCAGTGTTAAGCTCAAATGTTAAGCAAGCGGGGGCTTGAATTACTTCAGCAGCGCCCACACTAGAGGCAAGAATTGTGGGAGTGCCACATAATACCGATTCAGGTCCAACCAATCCAAATGGTTCGTAGGCTGAGGCTAAAATGCTAGCATCAGCGCAGGCGTACAAGCAGGCCATTTCAGAGCAGTAACCAAGGTTAATTACATTATTGCCATGAAGAGGAGTTTTACCTGCAACTACTAATACTATTTTGTCACTCAATTGCTGAACTGCTTCTAAAATAAGTGCCGCCCCTTTTCTGACGTGATCATTGGATGGAAATAAAAGCATAAATTGATCGGGACGTACACCAATTTTTAATCGATTTTCAGCTCTGTTTTTTCTTGCTTCTAAATTAAAAACTTTTTGATCAACCGTTGGATAAAGACACACTACATTTGGCTGATCTACTTGGTAGTCTCTGATGACTTCATATGCTGTAGCTTGAGAATGGGCTACGACATGTCTTGCCTGATGATAAAAAGCTTTTTCATGGGCAATAGTTAGGTAATTAAATATACCTTTCCAAGCGGTTTTCCTCATTCTTAAATGGCCAATGTGAGTGCCACCAGTAATGGCGATATCAGTTTTTCCAGGCACATTAGATAATGAGATGGTAGGCCAGTGAGGATTAGTTTGAGAAAGCGCTTTGTTCTCAAATAAATAATTATTAAGTCGATTGAGTGGTGTTTTGTCGGGTAGATGTACTAACTCGATATTGCTTAAATCAAGTAAGTCTTGGCACTTTACTTTTCGGGCAATAATACGAATTCTATAGCCTTGATTAGAAAAGTGTTTGAGCAAATCAAGGGTGTAACGTTCCATTCCGCCGCCTAAAGCTATCGTATGAAAAATAAAGTTGATGCCTAGGCTTGATTTCATTAAAAATAGAAAAAAAGGTAAAATGATACTTGAAAATTGAAGTCGCTCAACAATTTCTATATGATGACTTGATTGTAAACTGCAACTTGTCATAAATTCACTAATTAGAAACACTTCAACACTTTAAACGCTTCTAAAAATCGATTTTGAGCAGTTTATTGATTCATCTGATCAGACATTTTTCGTAAATTAGTGTTAAATAGTAACGAATTCATAATATATTAAAGGAGCCTGTAATGCCAGTTATAACCACAATTGAAGATTTAAGAGTACTCGCTGAAAAACGTGTTCCACGTATGTTTTATGATTATGCCGATTCTGGTTCTTGGACTGAAGGTACTTATCGTGCTAATGAAGCCGATTTTCAAAAAATTAAGCTACGCCAACGAGTGGCAGTGAATATGGAAAATCGTACTACCCAGACGCAAATGGTGGGTCAGACGGTTTCAATGCCGGTAGCCATTGCTCCTACCGGTCTTACGGGAATGCAACATGCCGATGGAGAAATCTGTGGTGCTTTGGCGGCTAAAGCATTTGGTATTCCATTTACTTTATCTACTATGAGTATTTGCTCTATTGAAGATGTCTCAGCCGCTACAGGGGGACATCCTTTTTGGTTTCAGTTATATGTTATGAAAGATCGTGGTTTTATTGAACGTTTAATTGATAGAGCTAAAGCTGCCAATTGTTCTGCTTTGGTCGTGACATTAGATTTACAAGTTTTGGGTCAACGTCACAAAGATTTAAAAAATGGTTTGTCAGCACCACCTAAATTA
>JALQUL010000466.1 GCA_023260735.1 Limnohabitans sp.
TCACACCAATTAAAATGGCCGATGCTGCGGCAATGACTGGAGACAAATCTTGTCTCAAAGCAGACCATATTTTTACTGGCAATGTCTCTACACCTGGGGCCGACATAAAAATTGATAAAACCACTTCATCCCAACTAATTAAAAAAGAAAAAACAGCCGCTGATGCAATACCCAAACGTACCGCTGGCATCGTCACTTGTGTTTGAATTTGCCACTCATTAGCACCACATACTCTTGCAGCATCTTCAAATGCAAAATCGTAAGTCGCAAATGAATTGGCGATAGCAATAAAGGCAAAAGGAAAAGCAATAATTAAATGACTTAAAACAAAAGCAAACATCGAACCATTTAAACCGAGCTTTAAAAATACGCCATAAAGTGCAACTGCCAAAACCACCACAGGTAAAACCATAGGGGTTAAAAAAAAGGCTCTTAAAACTTCTTTTTTCTTGAATTTCCCTCTGGCCAAATTTAAGGCGCTTAAATAACCTAAAACCACAGAAAAAAATGTTACCCACAAAGCCACTTTAAAGCTTTGCCAAGCGGCATCTAGCCAAGTCGAGTCATTCAACAACTCTTGATACCAATGCAATGTCCAGCTAGGTGGAGGAAACGCCAACCATTGTGAACTGCCAAAAGATAAGGCGACAATAAAGACAATTGGTAAAAGTAAAAATCCGCAGCATGCAATTGCAATCGTAATAAGCGAAATTTGCAACGGTTTAGTTAAGCGAGGAAAATCTAACAACATATAAAATCCTAGGGTGTTTTGTTATATTTTCAAAAAGGAATCAACGATTTTGATGGTGTGACTGTGGAATTAATCGAAGTTGCAACGCATACAAACCTAAAGTCACAACCAATAAGACCAATGCTGCAGCACCTGCCAAACCCCAATTAAGAAGTGATTGAACTAACTGCGCAATTAGCTCGGCAAGCATCATATAAGAGGTGCCACCTAACAAGGCTGGAGTTACAAAATAGCCCAAAGACATCACAAATACCATTAATGCGCCACTGGCTAAACCTGGTTTGGCCAAAGGTAATAAAACCAATCTAAAAATTTGCCATTGACTAGCGCCACATATAGACGCAGCTCTTAAAATAGATTTATCTATAGCTTGCAAACTAGCGTGAAGGGGTAAAATTAAAAATGGCAACATAATATAGGTCATACCAATCGTCACACCAATTAGGTTATTGACCAAGGTAAGAGGTTCATCAATTACCCCCATGCCCATTAACCATTTGTTAATGACACCCGTACGTTGTAATAAAACCATCCATGCATAGGTTCGTACCAATAAGTTGGTCCACATAGAGAGCAATAAAATTGCCATTAAATATTGTGCCCAACGACTTGGGATAATGGTCAAAGTCCAAGCGACCGGAAAACCAACAATT
Source organism: Limnohabitans sp. (assembly GCA_023260735.1). GTDB lineage: Bacteria > Pseudomonadota > Gammaproteobacteria > Burkholderiales > Burkholderiaceae_C > JALQUL01. The sequence goes on from JALQUL010000466.1 coordinate 1,405, forward strand.
ACAGTTACCACCGTAACAGTAGTAGCAACAATAAATGTGTTACTTAATACCCGCACATAAGTCCAAGAACCCACTAATTCTTGATAATGTTGTAAACCTAATGTGGGTTCAGAAAAACTGCGCCACAACAGCATTAACACCGGCACTACAAAGCACAAGGTTAAAAAAACTAAAATAGGAAATAAGTTAACCAAACCAGTCGGTCTTTTTATTTTTTTGATTTCAAGAGGCTGACTCGTACTCATATTCCAAACAATTCAGAAAAAAATTAGTTAAAAATAAATTTTAGAAAAACAAAGTTCTCATTGCATTAGCGTTGGCAAGTGAATTGAAATTTAAAATCCATAGTTTTTAAATAGCAGTCACAAAAATTAACTTCTTGTGACTGCATAGAATGAAACAATCAGCCTGCTCAGCTACTACCAATTAGCTGAATTTATTTAGCTTGCCATGCATACCAACGCTTGCCGATTTGATCACGATGCTCAGCCCAATATGACATATTCAA
>JALQUL010000480.1 GCA_023260735.1 Limnohabitans sp.
AAACTTTTAGTAAACTTTTTGTCATACACTTATTTCCTCATCACCCAAATATACGGCTCGCACTTCAGCGTTATTTTTTACTTCTTCGGGCGTTCCAGTAAAAATAATCCGTCCATAGACCAAAACACTTATCCTATCGGCTAAAGCAAATACGGCATTCATATCGTGTTCAACCAACAAAATCGTATATTGACTTTTGAGTTTTTGTAAAAGCTCAACCACCGCAAAAGACTCTTGAACACTCATGCCAGCCATAGGTTCATCGAGTAATAAAAATTGTGGTTGCGCTGCTAAAGCCATTGCTAACTCTAGTTGACGTCGCTCTCCATAACCCAAATCAGATGCCTTGACATGCGCTCTAGGTTCTAATCCGGTGGAGGCAATAGCATCATTTGCACTTTGTACCGAGGCCTTATCGTCTAATAACCGATGCCAAAATTGAAAGCCGTTTTTTTTCGATCCTAAAGCTGCTAAGCAAGCATTTTCTTGGGCAGTTAATTCATCAAAAACTGAAGTAATTTGATATGACCTTAACAAGCCATGGCGAGCTCTCGCATCTATTGAGAGCGAGCTGATATCTTTATCTGCAAAGGTAAGGCTGCCACTATCGGATTTCAACTCACCAGAGAGCTGATTGATAAGTGTAGTTTTGCCTGCACCATTAGGCCCAATAATGGCATGCAGTTCACCTTTTTTAATATCTAGGGAAACACTGTCGGTGACTAATAAAGCACCAAATTTTTTACAAATTGCATTGGCCTTCAAAATACTCGTCATACATTTTCCTTTGGGCTAGAATTGGTCTGGATCAGTGCTTTAGATTTTTTACTCTCTAACCATTTTTCAAACCAACCCATCACACCTGCTTTTCCAAGCATTGCAATCATCAAAATAACGAGACCAAATACAGCCATCCAATTATCTGTAAGCGCTTTTAATAACTCCTCTAAACCTAAGAATAAAAATGCGCCTACTATGGGCCCTGCAACACTGCCAATCCCTCCCAATACAACCATGACGATTAAATCACCAGAGACCAACCAAGACATACTACTAGGAGAGGCGTAAGCACTTAAATTGGCTAATAACATGCCTGCAATTCCGCATAGAACAGCCGAAATAACATAGGCTAATAATTGGTATTGACGCAATGCAAATCCAATTGAACTAATACGACGTGGATTTTGGCGGCTGGCACGTAACGTCATACCAAAAGGAGAGACCTTCAGTTGTTTGATCCAAATGGTTAATAGAATCAACACACCTAATGACATATAAAATATATGAGTAGCATTGGCTAAACTAAAGCCAAAGAGTTGACTCGGCGCTGCAACAGCAAGACCATCATCGCCTCCAAATTGCTTCAAGCTCACCACCACAAAATAACCCATTTGTGCAAATGCCAATGTGATCATAATGAAGGCAATTCCAGAAGTGCGCAAACTAATGAGTCCGGTAAGCCCCCCCACCACTATGCAAGAAAAAATACAAATTAAAAGTTGCAATGCACCGTTGGTGACCCCGAAATGTGCAGGCAAGGCTACGCTGTACATGCCTATGCCAATAAATAACGCATGACCTAGGCTTACCATTCCACCAAAACCCAGAGCTACATTAAGCGCACTAGCTGCAATTGCGTAGATCACTATTCTGCTCATCAAGACAACAAAAAATTGATCGTTGTTGTATTGCGCCATGCTAGGCACCATTGCCAGCAATAGAAATCCAAATACAAAAACTAATTTGGCCGATATATTTAATTTCATCATCTGTCCTTACTTGCTGGGAAAAGACCTTGAGGACGAAACGCCAAAGTGACAGCCATCAATAAATACACCAGCATAGAGGCAAGGGCAGGCGCAGCAGCATTCGCTACGTCACGGTCTGCCACTTGTCTAATTAAAATAGGTAAATAGCTTCGACCCAAAGTATCGACTAAGCCAACGATTAAAGAAGCATACAAGGCTCCCTGTACTGAGCCAATTCCGCCTATAACAATCACAACTAAAGCTGTAATTAAAACAGGTTCTCCCATACCACTTTGCACCGATAAAATTGGCCCAGCCATTGCTCCTGCAAGTGCAGCTAATGATGAACCCAAGACAAACAAAAGAGTATTTAATAATCGAATATTGACTCCTAATGCGCCCACCATTTGTGGATTCACAGAGCCTGCGCGAATTAACATACCCAGTCGAGTTTTATGTATTAACCATTGGCTCGCCAGCGCCACGACTAAGCCCACCACAATGATTAATATTCGATAGACCGGATATGAAAATTGCATGACCTCAATTGTTCCAGATAATGTCTCAGGCAGACTAACAAACATGGGCTGTGGTCCCCATGTCATTCTGACCACCTCATTAAAAAACATTACTAATCCGAAAGTAGCTAATACATGATCAAGATGATCTCGTCGGTACAGTTTATATATAGCAACTTTTTCCAATATCCATCCCAATACACTTCCAGTCACAAGCGCTGCTACTATACCAAGCAAAAAAGAAGCTGTATATTCAGTCGCCACCGCAAAAGCGTAAGCACCCATCATATAAATCGAGCCGTGAGCTAGATTTACAAAACTCATAATGCCAAACACCAATGTTAAACCAGCAGCCAATAAAAATAAAAGCACACCATATTGCAATCCGTTTAGCAACTGTGCGACTAAAAGTGATGAGGTCATTTTTACTTAGCCTTGCAAAGTGTTACGTATGCATCTGGATGAGCCGACAAGGGAGTTGACAACTGCTTAACGGTAAAGTTATTACCTTCCTTGATAGTTTGGAAAGCATAATAATTTTGTAACGGCATATTGTTAGTGTTAAATTGGAAGGGACCACGAATTGATTTCAACTCGGAACCTGCTGCTTTAACCGCAGCTACAAATGCTGCTTTGTTATCTGTTTTACCATTTACTTTTTTAACCGCTATATTGAGCAATTGTGCAGTATCAAAACCCACAGCTGCATATAAGCTTGGAGTACGGTTGTATTTTTTCCGGAAGGCTTCAATAAATTCTGCATTGCCAGGTGTTTTTAAAGCCACATCCCACATTGCACCAGAAATAGAACCTACTGCGGCATCACGTAATGAGGGAAGCGTTGTTCCATCTATAGTAAAGGCGGACAACAAAGGTAATTTTTTTACTAATCCTGCTTGACTAAATTGCTTTACAAAATTAATGCCCATACCACCTGGATAAAATACAAATACAGCATCTGCACCTGATGCTTGTAACTGAGAAATTTCAGCTGAGTAATCAGGTTGATTCACTTGCGTATAAACCTCATCTACAATTTGACCTTTATAAATACGCTTGAATCCGGCAATATAGTCTTTACCTGCTTGATAGTTAGGGGCTAACAAAAACACCTTTTTATAACCTGCATCTTGAGCGTATTTACCCATAGCCTCTGCAGAACCATCGTTTTGCCATGCCATTGAAAACACATTAGGTACACAGCCTGCGCCAGCCAGTGGTGAAGGACCAGCATTGGTAGCAATAGCGACTGTACCTGACTCAACAACACGGGGTAAACTGGCCATTAGCACATTTGAAAAACCAAGTCCAACTAATGCATCGACTTTGTCGCGGTCAATAAATTTACGGGCAATTTGATTGCCTAATTCTGGCTTGAGCTGATCATCTTCTTTTAAAACAGTAACCGCTTGACCACCTAATTTATTTTGTAATTGTTCAATCCCTAACATAAAGCCATCGTATTGATCTTGTCCAACAGCGGCTACTGGGCCTGATAATGGTGCTGAAAAACCAATTTTAATTTCAGCACTCACTTGTGCAGCGGCTACTATTGTGAATCCCATCATGATGGGTTTTAACATTTTTGATATTTGCATTTTTTTCTCAATAAAATTTTAATCATTCAATAAACGGCATTAAGCCAGCTCTTTTTTAATTCAAGCCAAATTTAATAAAACTCGATTACGCTCTATTTTGACTAGATAGGTTTTAATGTCTTGTGTCAGAGGAGCGCATAATGCTTTACCTGTGCACACATTAAATTTTCCTTGATGCAAAGGGCATTCAATTTCATGTCCCTCAAGAAAGCCATCACTCATTCGTGCAGCACCATGTGTACAAAGGTTGTCGGAGGCATATACTTCACCCTCCACCTCATACAAAGCGACTTCTTTTCCATTGACCTTTACGGCGGTCACATCACCCACTGCCAAGGCTTCTAGGGCGGCAACGTCAATCCAGTTTTCTGCCATTTTTTTCTCCTTAAATAGGATAAATAATTGAGTTCGCAATCATCTCGCTGTCATAGATACAAAGTCTTGACTCGAGCTTAAGGCCTTCTGTGGTTCTAACAATTACATCGTGGTAATAGCCCACACTCAAAATAGTGGAGTCACCGTCAAATTTAGTTCTAATAACGGTGTAATTGGCCTCCGAAACAATTCTCTCGGACTCACCATTTTTTTCAACTGATAAAATTCTAGGAGTGCCAACAATATGACGTTGGTAATAGGGGTCGTGGTACATGGTTTCTTTCACACCATAAACTCGGTCTTGAATCATGGCTCGGCTCTCTAGGGCTAATAAGCAAAGTGGCAAACCATCATCAAAATTTTCACGAGGTTGTAAACGGTAAGTGCCTTTTTCAATAAAAAAGTCAGGCCATTTTTCCCAATCTTTTGAATCACATACCATTGCATAATCGCTGTAGAGATTTAAAAGTTCGAAGTAAGTTTTAAAATCAATCATGCTTATTCCCCCATTACCTTGCGCCAGTAGTTATACATACCGCGAATTAACGTTTCTGTGACCATGTGATCTGTGTTTTCAATGCCGTAGCCACCCATTTCAATAACGGTGCGATGCGCAGGTTTTTGTTCAAAACCCTCTTGTGACCATTCAATCACTTCACCATCATCGGCCGAGACAAATCCTGCAGGTCCAAATAAATTGGCCTGTATTAAGCGACGCTCGATCATCTCGTCTGAATCATCTTCAAAGCCAAAATGGGTCCAGACAAAATCAAACTCACCTTTTCCTTTAGGCTGAATATGACGAGTTGAAACACTGTTGACTTGCTGTTGCAAAATTACGCTAGGAAACACTGTGGTCATTACAGCAGTAGGGCCGCCCCACCAATCTTCTGGGACGATGTCTAACAACCTAGGGTCATTCACTGTCATCTTGTCTTTAAAGCTATCAACACCTGTGACCACATCATCATTTTTACCACCCTGTCCACGGGTCGAAATCATGGCAGCATGACGGAATTGGTCATCCATTTTGAGCTCTGACTTATTGTCAGCACGCCATAAACCAAAAGTAGAAAACCATGTATGTAATAGACCAGGGTGATAGGGGTCTTTAATGTTTTCTTGCATCAACTTCCAATTGCCTGGAATACGCTGACGACGATAGCCTAGTATTTTTAATTTACGACCATTAAAGACTCGATCAAAATAACCCAAGATGACAGGGCCTAAAAAATCTTCTAGCGATTCAATATCATGATCAAATGAGGCAAAGATTACGCCATTACGGCTGGCTACTTTTAACTTGGTTAAACCATGATCTTCCAACTTAAAATCGGCTGGCATACCACCATTGATCTTGCCATCTTGCTTGACCCCTCGGCGAAATGGCACGCCTTGCAAATCACCTTTTAAACTGTAATTCCATTGGTGATAGGGGCAAAAAAAGTCTTTAGCCGATGTGCCTTTTCTTTCACGACAAAAGCGCATACCACGATGGGCACAAACGTTTTCCACCACATTGATAGAGCCATCATTGTCTCTGACCATAATCACAGATCGTTCACCAATAACTGTTCTTTTGTAATCACCAGGATTGGGAATTTCTGCATCTAAGCCCACATAACACCAATGCCCAGAATAAAAGAATTTATCTAATTCTTTTTGATATAAATCTTCTCTTGTATATGCCCAAAATGGAACTCGGCTAGTGCCTTTGTCCTCCCATTTAGGATGATGTACAAATACGGTTTTTTCTTCCATTTTCTACCTCCATTGATGTTTTCATTTATTGGCTAGGGCTTATCTCATTTTTTGACTAGAGCCTGCTTATTTCGATTGGCGCAAAACTGCTTTAAATTCCTGATGGATAAAAGGCATCTGCATGTATCTTGGCGGGGTCTATACCTAACTGTTTGGCCAACATATTGAGTGCCTCTACCATGACTGGTGCACCACAAAAATAGGCGCTCCAATCTTTTAAATGAGGGTGGTCTGCTTGGATAGCATCGGTGACTAAACCACTGCGTTGACCAGTATCAGTTGGCCCCGTCGCAATCACAATGTTTAACTTCATATCACCGTGGGCTTGAGCTAAGTTTTGTAGCCGTTCTATGCCATACATATCAGCTTGACTGCGTACCCCAAAATACAAATGGATAGGATTTTTCATTCCTGCTTGTATTGCCCCTCTGACAATTGAAATGACAGGTGCTATGCCAGTGCCGCCGCCCACACATAAAATTGGTTGGCTATGTTTGGTACGTAAATAAGCTGTGCCCAAAGGGCCGCTAATCCTTATTGAGTCGCCTACTTTTAGTTGGTTGAATACATATTCTGTGACGCGACCGCCAGCTACTTTACGAACTTGAAACTCCATTTCGCTATCACTTGCCAAACCAGCAAAAGAGTAGGGGCGAATATGTTCAGGTGTAAATTGCAAGGTGGCATACTGCCCAGGTGAAAACTCCATGTGTTTGGCTGCTTTCACTCTTATTCTGCGAATATCATAGGTGAGTTCCTCTATAGCCAAAACTGTTCCTTTGATGATTTTGGCAGGGTGAACCACCACCTCATCCATTTCCGGGATTTCAATTTCACAGCTTTCAATCAATACGGTTTGACACGCCAAGACATAGGGGTCACTGTCAAATTGTGGACGACCAACATCGGTTCCACTACGCCTGACTTCCCCCTCTAGCAATTTGCATCTACAGGTACCACAACGCCCAGACATACAACTATAGGAAATAGGAATAGCATTGTCTTTTAAGACATCCAATAGATTTTGGCCACTTTGGATACTAAGTCGCGTGCCATTAGGTTGAACAATAAGTTCCATTGATTAAATTCCATCCCATAAATTGATGGGTGCAATTCTCGAACGCCTACCTTTATTAGTAAATGCATTAGCTTATATAATCAATATCACTCGCATGAATAATGGTACTAAATATGGATTTAAAAGAAATTGATCTGAACTTATTGGTGGTTTTTAATCAATTATTGTTAGATCGAAGTGTTTCTATTACTGCCGAAAAGCTTGATTTGTCTCAACCTGCAGTGAGTAACTCATTAAAAAGGCTTAGAACTTTATTAAAAGACGAATTGTTTATTCGTACCAGCAGAGGCATGGAGCCCACCCCCTATGCCATGAATTTGGTTGAACCAATTGCTTACGCTTTAAGCACTTTGCATAACGCACTGAATCAACAAGCAACTTTTGACCCACACACCAGTAAAAAAACCTTTACCTTGGCTATTACCGATATTGGTGAAATTTACTTTATGCCAACATTAATTGCCGAGCTTTCTCGCTTGGCACCTCATGTCAAAATTAGTACGGTTAGAAATAATGCCAACAATTTGAGTGAAGAAATGGAGTCAGGCAGTGTAGATTTAGCGATTGGACTTTTGCCAGGTTTAAAAACAGGTTTTTTCCAGCGCAGTCTTTTTAAACAGAAATATGTGTGTATGTTTAGACATGAGCACCCCCATGCTGAAACACCTATATCTTTAGAAAACTTTAAAGCATTGGGTCATGTCAGCGTAACCTCTGCCAATACCGGTCATGGCCAAATTGACCGCCTTATTGAGGGTAAAGGAGTCAAACGCGATATTCGACTGTTTGTGCCTCATTTTGTGGCCGTGGGCCATATTTTACAAAGTTCCGATTTAATCGCTACCGTACCAGAACGCTTTGCAGAGAAGTGCCAAATACCTTTTCAACTAGCCGTTTCACCATTGCCTTTTTTACTACCAGAAATTTCAATCAATCTTTTGTGGCACTCTAAATTTAACCGAGACCCAGCCAATATGTGGTTAAGGCAACTCATGGTTCATTTGTTTTCTGATCATTAGCTACTTCGTCTTATTAGCTAACCGATATTTTGAATTATTAAAGCGTACAAAAATAGTTTCATCCTAAAAGTTAACAATTGACAGCACACCCATTTACTCTAAAATTGGGAGTAAGGTTGAAATTTTATTTTCTATCGACTAAGTGCAGTGAATCCTTACTGGTTGTAAAACGGTTGAATCACTTTAGGAAACTCTGCTGGTTAAGGTTTATTCTCTTTTTATTCCAATATCAAACATGACAGATTTACACATTTCTACAATAGCTTTGCTCTTGTGCCTTACCCCTGCGTTTGTACACACTTTTGAAATGATTAAGCCTATGTGGGCACGTTGGATTGTGAACTTTGTATTGCCCACATTTAAGCCGGGTATGCCTAATTTTAAAGAACTACTCACTGAAGATGAACAAACTAAAATGTTAGACGCGGCTCTTAATGCAGCGCCAGCCAACAAACCTCATGCAGGCCCCGACTATATTTTTGTAATGCTATTTGAGCAGCGTCAATTTGCCTTAACCATTACCGCACTTGCAGCTGGTGTTTTGTATGGCCTTACTCAGCCTTTAATTGAACGTGACGCCTTGCATTTTATTTACGGCGTTATGGCGGCCTTTTATACTTTGGTAAATGCCAACCAAGCAGGTGTACCATTTTTGGGCAAGCATCCAAAAATATCTCACAACGGGCGTAATGTGAGTATTGCATTTGTACCTTATTGGTTGGTAGTAATGGTGCTTAACTACCTAGCGTTTTGTGCTGCCTCATCTTCATTTTGAGTCTGAAAAATGCAAGTATGATGACCCAAAACTGCGTGACTCATACTGCAATTTCAAAATCGACTGACAAATAAAAAGTAACGGTATTACCCGACTGCTGTACTACAGTAGATGCCATGACTCACAATATTGCACTACACGCTGTTTCTACAAGAGAGGCTTTCATTTAATCCCCTCAGGCCTTAGCTCAACAATTTGAATTGGTAATCAATTTTACGCCACCACCGGAAACCATTCATGTTGCATAACGGCTCCATCGGGTAATACTTTGCTAAGGCCTGTAAAGGGCGGCGAGGTGCGCCAGGGACGCACTGCGTGGCGGGTGTCATCACCCATGTATCTTGCAGAGAACACACGGCGTCTTTGATTGGCTCCTACACCAGCAGAAGCGTGTAGGGTTAGCATATGAAAGGCCACAATGTCACCGGGTTGCATGGCCCATGCTAATTGCTGGTGTTGTTCGGGCTGACCCTCTATATCAGGTAACTCTTGCAGCGTGCCTTCGGCAAACCATTTGGCTTGATTGTCTCGGAAGGTGCGGGGCATATACCAAGTGCCTTGATGCGAACCGGCGACAAATCTTAACGTGCTTTCTAACGGCACTGAATCGACCGGAATCCAAAAGCTCACATTTTGATGACCACTGATATTGTAGTAGGGTTGATCTTGATGCCAGGGTGTAGGCTGGCGGGTGGCGGCTTCTTTGACCAGCATGTGGTCATGATAAATCCGTACCGTTTCAGATTGCATGAGTTGTTTGGCGATGCTAGGCAAGGCGGTATTACACAAGATATGACGATAGTCTGGATTATTTTGCCAAGTACAAAAATCTTCAACAAAATGACCGGGGTCATCGGGCAAACTCGCCACCAAAGCCAATGGGCTTAAATGTGCTAAGTTATGTTCGATGCCATGTGTCAATATTTCTACCTCTTGAGTATTGAGTGCGTTACGTATGATAACGGCACCTTGACTTTGATAATCAGCTACCACTTGTGGGTCCAAATTAAAAGTGGGTGTACGCATGTCAAATCTCCTAAAAAATAAAGCTCTAAGCAACAGTAAACTGCTTAGAGCTTTGGGGCTGTTTTACCAATTGTCTTGGTGAATCATACGGTCAATGAAAGCCGATTCAATCTTACTCTTTAGCGTCTTCTGGTTTGCTTAAAGTAAATTGTGGTGCTTTAATATCAGAGCCTACATGTAGCAAACCTACATTGGTATAAAGAGCCAATTTAGCACGGGTATCGACAATGTCTAAATTACGCATGGTGAGTTGGCCAATACGGTCTTGTGGAGAGAACATGGACTCACCTTTTTCCATGGTTAAACGCTCTGGATGGTAGGTTAAATTAGGCGAGGTGGTGTTTAAAATAGAGTAGTCATTACCACGGCGTAATTCTAAGGTCACTTCACCAGTAACGGCTCTTGCGACCCAACGTTGTGCGGTTTCACGTAGCATAATGGCTTGTGAATCGAACCAACGGCCTTGATACAACAAACGACCCAAACGACGACCGTTGTCGCGGTATTGTTCGATGGTGTCTTCGTTATGAATACCTGTTACTAAACGCTCGTAAGCTGCAAATAACAATGCCAAACCTGGGGCTTCGTAAATGCCACGGCTCTTGGCTTCAATAATACGATTTTCGATTTGATCACTCATGCCCAAACCATGACGACCACCAATTCGGTTGGCTTCTAAAATCAACTCGACCATATCGGTGTATTCCACACCATTGATGGCCACTGGCTGACCTTCTTCAAAACGAATCGTGACTTCTTCTGCTTTAACCACTACATCATCACGCCAAAATGCCACTCCCATAATTGGCTGAACAATTTTAATGCCACTGTTAAGGTGCTCTAGGTCTTTAGCTTCGTGGGTGGCGCCCAACATATTGCTGTCGGTAGAATAGGCTTTTTCGGCTGACATTTTGTAGCCAAAGCCTGCTTTGGTCATGAACTCGGACATTTCTGCACGACCGCCTAATTCATCAATGAATAGTTGGTCTAACCAAGGCTTGTAAATTTTTAACTCTGGATTGGTTAATAAACCATAACGGTAAAAACGCTCGATGTCGTTGCCTTTAAAGGTGCTGCCGTCACCCCAAATATTGACATCATCTTCTTTCATGGCTGCTACCAACATAGTGCCTGTTACCGCACGACCCAAGGGTGTGGTGTTGAAATAGGTGACACCAGCAGTCGAGATGTGAAAGGCGCCAGCTTGTAAAGCGGCAATGCCTTCGGCTGCAAGTTGGCTACGACAATCAATTAAACGGGCTAGTTCGGCACCGTATTGCATGGCTTTACGTGGGATTTCTTCGTAATCGGGCTCGTCGGGTTGGCCTAAATTAGCGGTGTAGGCATAAGGAATTGCGCCTTTGTTGCGCATCCAATGAAGTGCGGCACTGGTATCTAAACCGCCAGAAAATGCGATACCGACTTTTTGCCCAGCGGGCAGATTTTGAAGAATAGTGGCCATGGATTGTTTTAAATTGGGTAATAACTGAAATGGGTTTGACTTAGCTAAGCCTTTGGCTAACTTTTACCAAGTCGCCAACCAAGGGCATTTTTATGCCAAATGCTAATTTTAGGCGAGACAAGGACCAATTAGAAAAAACCCATGTAAAAACTCGCTCAAGAAGCGATTTTTAGTAGAATTTTTGAAGTTTTTTTGTTTCGCCTCAATATTAAAATCCCTATAAGATTTTTAAAACCTCTCGTAAGGCATTAAAAAACGCCATTGCCCGAGTTCTAATTGGGTCAAGGAAACTCGTCCCACACGAATTCTTTTCATGGCGACTACTTGTAAGCCAAAACGAGCACAGCGCTCGGCAATTTGGCCGGTTTTAACGCCTTTTACTGCAAAACGTAAACCAGTAATGTGGTCGGTTTGTTTGCTTAAACTCACTTTCATGGCAAATGGATTTTTTTCGGTGGGGAAAATATTCAGTTGCTCAATTTGCTCGTCGGAGGCTTGCCCCTCAACATCGACAATAATTTCTTGTTCTACATAGGCAAAATCGGTAATTAATTTGCGCTTAATGTTGAAATCTTGGGTATAAACCACTAAACCCGTGGCGGCTAATTCTAGGGGAGTGGTACAGACTTGATCTTTGGTGTGACGCAATAGTTGCCTTATCGCCGTGCGATCGGTTTTGCTGCGATTTTGAGCAGTTAATAAGGCAGTTGCATCTTTGAGGCCACCTTGCCAGTCGTATCCTGCTGGTTTATTTAATAAAATGGTCATAGGTACGCTAGGAGTCAGTAGTGCTTTTGGGTCTAACACTATTGTGTCGTTGGGGCTCACTCGGTGAGTCACTAGCTCTACCACCACGCCGTTCACAGTTACCCAACCGCCTTCTATATATTGCTCGGCCTGACTGCGTGAGCAGTTAAATAATTCGCTAATGCGTTTAGCGAGTCGGATGGTGTCTGTCATGGTGAGGGCTTGCGATCAAAATCAATGAGTCTAGCAGATTGACCTCTGATGTGTCTCCTTAGCTTGGGCTTCTGTGCGTTAATACACCTAAGAAACTTTAACTACTTGAAACTTGAATGATAAGAGGATGAATGATGACTAAAAAAACAGCCTATTCTAAGTTTGCCAAAGCAGCAGCCCATTTTTGTGGTCAACCCAGAGTGTTTAGCTTGGCAGTGGCGATTATTGTGGTTTGGATTGTGACAGGCCCGATGTTTCATTTCAGTGACACCTGGCAATTGGTGATTAATACCGGCACCACTATTATTACTTTTTTAATGGTGTTTTTAATTCAAAACACCCAAAACCGAGACACCGAGGCCATTCAATTAAAATTAGATGAATTAATTCGTGCTACCCAAGGGGCACATAACATGCTACTTGACCTAGAAGAACTAGAACAAGAACAGTTAGATGCGTTTAAATTAAAGTACCAAGCCCTTGCTGAAATGGCTAGAAAAAGTTTATTAGCAGGGCAAAGCGATACTGATACGCCAGAAGCATAGAATATAAGGCTTTTGGGAGTTCACCCATTTTTAATTTTGACCACCTAAAAATCCTATGTTAGATAAATTTCAAAAATTAGTGCAAAGCAATGGCGAATTAAAACCTGGCGAAGGTTTAGCCTCTGGCGTGATGGCCATTATTTTGGCAGGCCTGTGTTTTTTAGGCATATTGGCTTTTCATTTCCCACAATATTTAACTACGCCAGAGCTGCGTAAAAGTTATGATGTGAATATCATTAGGCAAATTATGTTGGCGGCACTCGTTATTTCGGGGGGTATTAGTTTGGCCAATATGGTGTTGGGACGTGCCCGTTGGTTGGCCTTGGGTAGTTTTACCTTGGTGGCTCTTACTGCTTTTTTAGGCGGCCACCAAGTAGCCGTCAATGATTTCCCCGACCATACTCCCTACATTGGCCTAGACTGGTTTATTTTAGATTTATTGGGTTCTTCTTTGATTTTTATTTTCATCGAAAAACTATTTCCACTCAAGAAAAATCAAGCCATTTTTAGACCTGAATGGCAAACCGATTTTGTTCATTTTTTAGTCAATCATTTAATTGTTGGATTTATTTTATTGGCCACCAATTTGTTGGTACATAAGGGTTTAGGTTGGGCAGTAAAGTCTGATTTGCAAGTGTGGATTCAATCTTTACCATTTTGGTTAGAGTTGTTTTTAATTTTATTATTGGCTGATTTAGTACAGTACTGGACCCACAGGGCCTATCATGAAACCCGTTTATGGCGTATTCATGCGGTGCATCACAGCACCAAATACATTGATTGGTTGGCTGGCTCTAGGCAACATCTATTAGAGATTTTTATTACCCGTACTGCTGTTTTAGGTTTGATTTTTTTATGTGGTTTTAGCAAAGAGGTAATTGATACCTATATTATTGTGGTGGGTTTTCAGGCGGTGTTTAATCACACCAACTGCAATGTACGCTTAGGCCCATTACGCTATTTAATAGTAACCCCTAACTTTCATCATTGGCACCATAGCCAAGATAAAGAAGCCCTAGATACCAATTACGCAGCACACTTTGCATTTATCGATTATATTTTTGGCACCGCTGCCCAATCGGACAAAATTTGGCCAGAAAAATATGGTGTGCTTGGCGACTACGTGCCAGACGGATTTATCAATCAATTAAAGTTTCCATTTAAATGGAAAGGTGAATAATGCAAAACAATAGGGTGTGGGTGCAGTCTTTGTTACAACAGCTTAATGGCGTATTGGTGGGCAAACCCCAGCAGGTACGGCAAAGTTTGTGCTGTTTGTTAGCGGGCGGCCACTTGCTAATTGAAGATGTGCCCGGAGTGGGTAAAACCACTTTGGCGCAAGCTTTAGCCTTAAGTTTAGGTCTTGATTTTGCCCTCGCGAAATTGCGTCATCGCGCGTTTTACACTGCGGGCCTTTACCGCAACAAAGCTCATGCTATTTTGTACTGCAATTTTTCCTACATCGTCTCCAGGTATGCCGGCATCTTTCGTTAATGCACCAACAAGATCCCCCGGACGCAACTTCTGCTTTTTGCCAGCACTTAATGAAATACAGGTAAATTCAGGTTGGGTGATTTTGTTTTTATGAAAGCGCAAACTCTGCGCGCCTTTAAGCGGTATATCACTTTCTTGTAGCACTTCTATCTTGCGTAAGAAATGCTCTTC
>JALQUL010000209.1 GCA_023260735.1 Limnohabitans sp.
TAATTTAATGGAAGACAAACATCTGTATCTTGGGGTAGGTGTTGCCTCCTTCGTGCTTTCCTCGATTTTTTTCAAAATAAAATAAAAAATACTTGACTAAGAAGAGCCTGAAGAAAACCAAAAATCTTGTTTGAATGGAAACAGTACGTCCTAGCTCTATGTCACGACTCATGGCGTATAGGCTGGTCGCTAATATGGGAGACATGACCATAAAGCCAGAAAATGCACCTGCAAGCAACCAAAACTGATTACCAGCAAAATAAAACAACAAAGCCCCAAAGGCTGCCAACACCACTCCGTGCGCCAAACTTAACCAAGATGAATGGAAAGCATCGAAAAAGCCTTTTTGAAGCCAGACAAAAATATGACTGGCGGGGACATCACGAATAGTGACATTTAATAGGTGAGGTACAGGTTTTAGCATAGCAATTGAATAAAACAACAACGCAATTAGCGTAGCACTAAAACAGGTAAAGGTGAATGGGTTAAAACCTGGGTAGTTTCACTTCCAAGTAATAATTTCATCCAACCTTTGCGGCCATGAGTGGCCATAATGATTAAATCGCAAGCGTTTTTAAGGGCCGCATCGATAATAGTGCTAGCGATTTGATCAGCTTGCAAAATAATTCCTGATGCTTTCACTCCAGCATTTAAAGCATTTTCGACAAAAAAATCAATGTCTTTTTGTGCCACTAAAGCCCATTGTTGTTCAATTTGCTCAATAATATGAGCGTCAAGTGCAATCGAACCTTGAAAATAAGCCCCAGAAAATCGGGGTATAACTTTGACTGCCAAAATTTCAGCATGCAATTGCAGGGCAAACTGAATAGCCTCATTTTGGGCGGGGATTGATTCTTGAGAACCGTCGGTAGCAAATAAGACGCGTTGATACATCTGTAACCCCCTTATAAAGAACCAATAGCTTGTAGCATAAACGATTGTAAAAGCCCTAATTTGATATAGATCAATTAAGAATTTAATTTCTGTAATATCATTAACATATGTTAAAAGTCAATCCTCAATTACCCGATGAACACAGAAATTTGCCCGCTAATTCATGTGCCTCGGATAATTCGACCTTTAAAAGCGCCAATAATGAATTTTTCGCTATTGATGACCCCCTAGAGTGGCCATTGTTTAGTACCGACTTATCTGATGAAAAAGGTCCTTATTGGGAGTCCTATATGGCCATCAACGGTATTTATTGTGCAGCTTGTAGCCTTACCATTGAGTCCGCACTCATGGCAGTTCCTGGGGTAAAACAAGTAGAGGTGAGTGCTACCAATAAAAAAGCGAAAATTCGCTGGCGGCCCTCGGAGGTATTGCCATCGGTTTGGTTAGCAGCTCTAGAAAAAGCGGGCTATCAAGCCTTACCACATGCCGACGCTTCTACAGAAAAAATTCAAAAACAAGAAACTAGACAGGCTTTATGGCGTTGGTTAGTGGCTGGGTTGTGCATGATGCAAGTTATGATGTATGCCTACCCCAGTTATGTAAATACGAGGGATGAGATGGGTCCTGGAATTGAAAATATTTTGCGCTGGGCTTCTTGGTTGTTATCTATCCCAGTATTGATTTTTTCAAGTGGACCTTTTTTTAAAAAAGCCCTTCAAGATTTAAAACATAGAAGAATTAGCATGGATTTACCCATTACCTTGGGTATTTTAATTACTTTTATGATGAGTATGGTGGGCACTTTCGAGCCTAACGGTACATTTGGTGGTGAGGTGTATTTTGATTCACTCACTATGGTTGTATTCTTCTTATTATCGGGCCGATTATTAG
>JALQUL010000243.1 GCA_023260735.1 Limnohabitans sp.
TTGAATACGTTTATGAGCGGCATCACGACCGGTTAACATTTTGCCGTTTAATAATAAAGTATCGCCTGGTTTCCAGCTGGTCACTTCGGCTTTGGTTAAGGTATTCAGGTTGACTTTTTTACTGGTAACATAGTCAGGCATCCAATCTACACTTGGCCAAATATCTAAAGAGGGCGGTGTGAGGTAAGTCGGGCCAGATCCATCCAAAACAAAATGGGCATGGCGAGTCGCAGCACAATTAGGAATCATGGCCACTGGTTTGCTAGCCGCATGTGTGGGGTACATTTTGATTTTCACATCAAGTACAGTGGTTAACCCCCCCAAGCCTTGAGCACCAATACCTAAAGCATTGACTTTATCGTGTAACTCAAGACGCAGCTCTTCTACTTGACTGAGTTTTTCGCCTTTAGATGCTTTGGTTTGTAATTCATACATATCCAAATCATCCATTAAACTTTCTTTGGCCATTAAAACCGCTTTTTCAGCTGTTCCGCCAATACCAATACCCAGCATACCAGGAGGGCACCAGCCAGCGCCCATAGTTGGTACGGTTTTAAGCACCCAATCGACTACCGAATCACCTGGGTTAAGCATGACCATTTTGCTTTTGTTTTCGCTACCACCACCTTTAGCGGCTACCGTTACTTCGACTGTATTGCCAGGAACTATTTCAGTAAAAATCACTGCTGGAGTGTTGTCTTTGGTGTTTTTGCGGGCAAATTGTGGGTCAGCTACGACAGAGGCGCGTAGTGTGTTGTCAGGGTGGTTATACCCACGACGCACGCCTTCATTGATGGCGTCATCTAGGCTACCAGTAAAGCCTTCCCAGCGAATATCCATGCCCACTTTTAAGAATACATTCACAATACCTGTGTCTTGACAAATAGGCCTGTGACCAATCGCACTCATTTTGCTATTGGTTAAGATTTGTGCAATCGCATCTTTGGCGGCAGGGCTTTGTTCGCGTTGATAGGCACGAGCTAAATGCTCGATGTAATCGGCAGGATGGTAATAAGAAATATATTGCAAAGAGGCTGCAATAGATTCAATTAAATCATTCGCTTTGATGGTAGTTGCCATAATAAAAATACGGTTGTGAGCCGCTTCAAGTGATAAAAATTATAAAAAACGAAATGCAATAATAGCCACAATAGTGGGGCCTAAGGCAGACAACAATAAATACAAAGGGTTAATAGTGTCGTCCTCGAAATGACCTTTTAATATAGAGGCTCCGGCAGGGTTGGGTGCGTTGGCAATAATAGTTAAACCACCCCCAGTTACAGCGCCCGAGACCAAGGCATATTTAAATTCTTCAGACAGCCCTTCTACTAAAGAGCCTAAGTAAGTGAGGGCGGCGTTATCGGTAATTGCAGTTAAGGCCGTTGCGCCATAATAAATGGCATCAGAGTTCATGCTTAACAACAATGGTTGCAACCACCATTGTTGTAAGCCACCTAACACCACTAAACCCGCCAAGAAAAAAGCCACTAATAAAGCTTCACGTAAAATAAGTCGATCTTGGTGTTGATAGTAGGCAGAGGCTATGCCCATAAAGAACAAAAACAGCCCCATAAAAATGGCAGGATGATGAGCAAACACCACTATACCAACCAAAAATGTAATATGCACCAACACCAAGCTAAAAGGGGTGGTCATGACCATACGGCTTTCTTTGCCAAATGGAATTTTGGCTAATTCGGAGCGCAACAAAAAAGTCACAAAAGAGGCGTTAATCAAAACAGCAATGGCCGCTTTCCAACCAAAATGGGTAAGCATATACAGAGTGTCCCACTGCCATTTGCTAGCTACCATTAAAACGGGTGGGGCAGCAAAATGAGTAAGAGTACCACCAATTGAAACGTTCACAAATAAAGCGCCTAATGTGCCATATTTTAAAAGTTGCGAAGCACCCTTAGAGAAAATATGCTTGGATAAAATGATTGCAGCTAAGGTCATAGCTGCAGGTTCGGTAATAAAACTACCTAAAATGGGGGTAAGAAACATCACTACAAAATAAAAACCAGTAGCCCCAGGTAAAGGAATTATTTTTGCTACGCCAGTTAATATTTTCATGGCAAATTGCAAAATTGGTTTTGTACCGGCTACCACCATAATAGCAAAAACAAATAGCGGTTCGGTAAAGTTACGAGTATCTAC
>JALQUL010000251.1 GCA_023260735.1 Limnohabitans sp.
ATGCTAATAACATATCAATTTTGATATATTAAATTCAGTATTAGTCATTAATCAATTAATATTGATGTATTAAATTAATGGACATGACTGAACATGCGGCTACCATTTTTACTAGCTACCCCATAAGAAAACAAGCCCGACCAAGCCCAATACCATCAAGGTTTAAGTATTGCTTTGCCTCAGCCTAGTCAAAATACCTTGCATTTAAGCCAAGCCAAGCATCTCCAAGTTCAGCTCCATTCTGTTAGCAAGTTCAATCTACCAATCTACTGATCCAAATCAAACTCTTTTCATCAATCAGGTACATAATTTTTTATATGCCTGATCAAAATACCTCTGTTACGTCAAAAAATGACGTAACCCAAAGCCCTGACTCAAGTATTCAGCTTGCCTCTACTACGCCAGTTAGCAATCAAAACCACTCGCTTTATCCCGATCAACAGGCTGTCATACAGGGTTTAAGTCATGAACAGGCTAGGCAAAAGTTAAAGCAAGACGGGCTCAATCAAATCGCCCTAGCGAGCCATCGCTCTTTATGGCGCAGAATAATTGATTTACTCAAAGAGCCCATGCTTGCACTACTGGTGGCAGCCGTGCTAATTTACATGGTGTTAGGTGACATCAACGAAAGCTTAACTTTGGGCAGTTTGGTGCTGGCCGTTATGGGTCTCACTCTTTACCAAGAGGGTAAATCGCAGGCCTCGGTAGAAGCCTTAAGGCAATTAAGCCAACATTTTTCAAGTGTAAAACGTGAGGGAGTAGTACTTAAAATTCCCTCTACAGAAATAGTACAGGGCGATTATTTACTAATAGCAGAGGGCGATAGAGTAGCTGCAGATGGTGATTTGCTACAAGCCGATCATTTACAAATAGACGAGTCATTATTAACAGGCGAGTCGGTTGCTGTAGATAAATCAGCTCCAAACAACAAGGCTCAAAAAAACTCATCCATTGCGGCTATTGCTTCTACAGCTATAAGTGCCACCGCAGCTAGTGCAAAAACTCAAGAAGACGTCAATAGTGGTAAAGTGTTTTCAGGTAGTTTTGTAGTAAAAGGGCAGGGGGTCGTACAAGTTACCAAAACCGGTCCACGCACTGAAATTGGTAAAATTGGTGGCTCTTTAAATCAAATCCAAAATATCAGTACCCCACTGCAACAACAAACCCAAAAATTAGTCAAAGCCATTGCTATTATGGCTTTTATTTTGTGCTCATTGATGATTATATTGATGGGCTTACAAAATGGTAATTGGTTGGCCGCCCTACTTGCGGGTATAGCGCTTGCCATGGGTATTTTGCCAGAAGAGTATCCGGTGGTGCTCGCCATTTTTCCGGCCATGGGCGCACATCGCTTAGCCAAACAAGGAGTCATCACACGCAAGATTACCGCTATCGAAACCTTGGGTGCAATTACTGTTTTGTGCACCGATAAAACAGGCACACTCACTGAAAATCGCATGACAGTTAACACCTTAGCCGTTGCCTCTAATGCTCTGCTAAGCGATCCTATTGCTTCATCTGCTTCATCTACATCATCTTCGCTTAACGCTACTGCAATCGCCCAGTTTTTTAAGTTAAGCGATTTAAAAAATCCACTAGCAAGCACTGCCCCTTCTAATCCATCACCTATACCCGAGCCATTTCATGCTTTGGCCGAACACGCAATATTAGCCAGTGCCCCCGAAGCCTTTGATCCTATGGAGGTGGCATTCCACGCCTTAGGTCAGCAGTATTTAAGTCAAACCGAGCATCTTCATTTAGATTGGCAATTGGTTAAAACCTACCCCTTAAGCTCTTCATTAAGAGCCATGTCACATGTATGGAGGCACCACCATCCAGAGGGTGGTTACACCATATCGGCTAAAGGCGCACCAGAGGCGGTAATGAGTTTATGCCACTTTACAGCCGAGGAAATTCAACAGTGGTCTTTAGTGGTAAATGAAATGGCCCATCAGGGCTTAAGAGTGTTGGCCGTAGCTCAAGGTCACTACCCCAGCACGCAATG
>JALQUL010000327.1 GCA_023260735.1 Limnohabitans sp.
GGTGGCCCGACCGACCGCGTTGCACGTGACTTGCAACAAGCTTTAGGTAAATCTTTTCCTGGCACTAGCTTTGTAATTGACAATGCTGCTGGCGGACCTGGTGGCTTAATTGGTGCAACTAAGGCGGCTCGTGCCACACCAGATGGTCATACTTTATTAGTGCATCACATTGCCATGGGCGTATTCCCTTCATTTGTTAAAAACATGCCTTTTAAAATCGACTCCGATTTTGAATATTTAGGTATGATTAACGAAGTACCCATGACACTTATTGGTCGTGCTAATTTACCTGCTAAAAACTTTGCCGAACTCAAAACTTGGATGGCTGCTAATAAAGGTAAAATCAATTTAGGCAATGCTGGTTCTGGTTCTGCTTCCCATTTATGCGGCATGATGTTCCAAGCTGCTGTTAATATTGACATGACCACCATTCCCTACAAAGGCACTGCGCCTGCCATGAATGATTTATTAGGTGGTCAAATTGATTTAATGTGTGATCAAACTACCAATACTTCTGCTCAAATTGAAGCAGGTAAAGTAAAGGCTTTTGGTGTTACCACTAGCAAACGCTTAACTACTCCAGCACTAAAGAGCTTACCAACTTTGCAAGAAGATGGCTTAAAAAATTTTGAAGTGAATATTTGGCACGGCTTGTACGCACCAAAAGGTACGCCAGCGGATGTCGTTACAAAAATTAATGCTGCTCTAAAAACTGCTTTGAAAGATGCTGATTTTGTTAAAAAGCAAGAAGCTTTAGGTGCTGTAATTATTACCGACAAGCGTGTTGAAAGTGTAGAACACAAAAAGTTTGTAGCTGCTGAAAACGCACGTTGGACACCTATCATTAAGGCTGCAGGTACTTTTACTGATTAATCAATTAGTCTTGTAAAACTTGAGTTGCTACTCTGGTTTTAATTAAAAAAGCGCAGCTTATTTTATAACTGCGCTTTTTTATGCCTATTTTATTCAAGGGCTTACTAGAGTTTTTGAAATGCAGTAAGATGTTAAAGCCATGCCTAAAATACACATCACCGATATTGAACTCGCCATTAATTATTGGCGACATAAAAAACCTTCTACGGACGGCATTAGTTTATGCTCTGAGGTGCGCTTGCTTGCCGAACCCTATGCGGTTATGGCCATAGAAAAAAAACAAGAAATTGATGAGCAAGACCTACCGCTTGAAACACTGTTGGCTTGGTTAGATTGGTATGAAACCACCCCCGATACACCCTGTATTGCTATTTGCTCGACTAGCCAAGGAGATGCCCTCTGCAACGGTTGTGGCCGTACATTTGCGGAGGTGCAATTATGGACAGAAATGAGCCCCACGCAAAAACGTAAAGTGTGGCGCCGCATTACCCTAGAAGCAAAAGCTTGGCGTTTTAATCGATATGCAGAAAGAGCGATTAAATAATAATCACTCTACTTATCCATTTAAACCTTTGCCAAAGCCTGTTCAAAATCGGCTAACAAATCATTGGTATCTTCAAGGCCCACCGAGAATCGAATTAAGCCATCACCAATGCCCATATTGGCTCTGGCTTGTGCTCCAGCTTCCCAAAAAATAGTAGGAGCTACAGGAATAATCAAACTGCGAGTATCGGCCAAACCAGTAGCTGCAATTGGTATTTGCAAATGATTAATAAAAGCTAAGCCAGTGGGCGTGTCTTTTAATTCAAATGACAACAACCAAGAACCCTGCTTAAATAATTTTTTGGCAATTTCATATTGCGGATGTGAGGGCAACATAGGGTAATTGACTTTCACTACTTTGGGATGTTTTTCTAGAAACTGCGCCAAAGCTAATGCGCTCTCGCTGCTTTGCTTCACCCTCAGTGCCATGGTTTCAGAGCCTACTGAAATGGCATGAGCTTGCTCTGAAGACAAGCTAGCACCCATATCGCGCAAACCTTTTTTGCGAATTTGTTGCAAGCCCCATGCTTTAGCATCACCTTGGCGATAAGCTTCAAAAATATTAGGATACACTGACCAGTCAAACAAGCCGGTATCGGTGACGCTACCACCCAAAGCTACACCATGACCGCCTACAGTTTTAGTTAATGAATTAATCACCAAACTGGCACCCACTTGAATTGGCTTGAATACTGCCACTGACGCTACCGTGTTATCAATTACATACAACAGGCCTAGTTGCTTACACAACTCACCAATATCTTCTAAATCGGGAATTTGTGTACCGGGGTTGGCAATAGTTTCAACAAACACCATTTTGGTATTGGCTTGGAGGGCATTTTCAACTTCTGCCACTTGGGTCGCATCTACCATTGAAACCTGAATCCCTAAATCGCGTAAGGTACCCATCAAACTATTGGTATTACCAAACACATAACGGCTAACGACTATATGGTCACCATTTTTTAATAAAGTGAGCATTAGGGCTGTTATTGCTGCCATGCCGGTGCTAAAAACTATGCTGCCATAGCCAGACTCCATTTGGGTAATTCTTACCTCTAAGGCCGCTGTAGTAGGTGTGCCCTGACGTGCATAATTAAAACCACCTTTGACTGTTCCCTGAAATACACCAATTAAGTC
>JALQUL010000410.1 GCA_023260735.1 Limnohabitans sp.
AGACCACTTCAGTCAATATGAATTAAGCTGTTCTTAATCAGCTCGATTTCATATTTTTAAAATTAGGGCATTGGGGTTTTCGATTTATCCCACCAATTGGGCCATTAGCCAACCCCTTAAGCTATTCATAAAAGCCATACCTTGAGCTTGTTCTAAATCTTTTCTATAAAGTTTTCGTTCTTTAAGCAAGCCTTTACCCAGTAATATCTGCCTTTCAATTCCATTTAATAATCCACAATTAAGAGGCGGTGTGTACCATACCCCATCCAGAAACAAGGCTATATTGCCTCTTGTAAACTCAGTTATTTCGCCTTGATGGTTGTAGAGTAAAGTATCAAAAATGGCGGGGTTCGTCGGGCTGTAAAAATCGTAATGGGCTCTGTGGGTAGTTTTAAAGCGCACAAACTCGCTATCAGCCATTTCAAAAGCAGTCGTTGCCCATTGCACTTGCGCTACTTCTGGTGAGGCGCTTAAGTCAAAATGCTCTAACTTTATTTGACCCCTTTTTTCCAATAAAAGTCTAATCCTTTTAGCTCCTTGGCCCCAATTTAAACTTTGCTCTTGTAATTGTTGCTCTATTTCAAAGCGATTAAAAACAAAACCAAAATGCTGTGCAGCCAAAGCCATTCGATCTAAATGATGTTGTACTTGATGCAATTGCCCTTTATAAAAACGCATGGTTTCTAACAAACTAAAATTTTGACTAGATCGCTCTAGAAAGGCCTTTTTATGCCGCCACTCTTGCCATTCACCGGTAATACTGGCATCAAAAGTAATTCCACTTCCTATTCCACACAAAGCTTTTTGCTGCATTGGGTTAGTAGTTTTTTGCAAGGTAACGGTTCGAATAGCTACATTGAAAGTAGCATCTCCGCCTGGCCTTACTACCCCTACTGTGCCGCAATACACACCTCGCTCTTCTGGCTCAATTTGCTTGATCATTTTCATGGCCATTACTTTAGGTGCGCCTGTGATAGAGCCACACGGAAACAAGGCTTGCATGACATCCGAAAGGCCAACATTGTCTTGTAGGTCAGCCTCTACATCCGAGACCATTTGAAACAAGGTAGGCAAGGTTTGAATATTAAATAGCTGATTCACTTTGACTGTGTGCGTTTTGGCGATTCTTGACAGATCATTACGAATCAAATCAACAATCATGACATTTTCTGCCTGCTCTTTTGCCGACTCTCTTAATTGAGATTTTTTTATTTCGTCATCTGCGGTATCAATCCCCCTAGCTGCCGTACCCTTCATTGGCCTGACCAATATATGGCCTTGTTGGAGCTCGAAAAATAACTCTGGCGATACCGATAAAACCTCTTCATATTCATTTTGAATAAAGGCCGCATAGGCATTAGGTTGCGCTTGCTGCATGGCCTTAAATAAAGAAGCAGAATCTCCACTCATTTCACCATGCATATTGCTGGTGTAGTTCACTTGATAAAAGTCACCAGCGGCAATCGCTTGATGAATTTGAACCATAGCAGAGTCAAAGTTGGGTTTAGCAATAATATCCGACCATTTCACCTGGTGTGTGGAATTAGTATGCAGGAGATGTTGAGCAAAATCAACTGAACTTGGTGTTTTAAAAACACCAAAATACGCCAAGGGCGATTGTGGATTTTGCCTCTCATGAACTTTAAAAGCACTGTCAAATGCGGGAGCAGCTTCATAGCGCATATAACCTACACACCACAAACCCTGCTTAGAAAAAGCATCTACTTTTTCGAGCACAGGTTTAACCTGCTCGGTGGTGTGAGCCACCAATATATCGACTGGCTCATGAAAATAAGCTCTTAACGCTTGTTGGGTTTGGTCTAGAGAGCTAGAAAAATCTATAAAAGCACGCATAAAGTATTTTCAAGTCTCGATGGAATAAGAAAAATGGAATAAGAAAAATGATGAACCAATTGCAATAAAGCTTTGATTTTTACATCATAAACAAAGGCTTGCTATTTATACTGATATTAGAGGGCATTGTGTCGGTGCTTGAATCTTCAATGCCGTGCCCATCACTTTTTACCGGCCCACGCAATAGAGGCCTTAAGCAAACACTATTGCCAACGCCTTAGATTTTATTTTTACAACAAATGTTGACCCGCATAAGCCAAACCTGCGGCTACACCACCAAATCTATCACCGTGTACCAATTGTGAGTGGGGAAATTTTTCTTGCAATACTTCGATGAGTGGTCTTAATGCAGATGAACCACCAGTTAAATAAATCACATCAACTTGAGTTAAACCTGCTTGATTTACACATAACTGCGCACAATTGACAATATTTTGTAGTGGCTCAGTCAAGGTTTTTTTCATATTGTCAGCATCTAAGCATGGCGCAACACCCTGCCACTGATGACCAATCGAGGACAACTCTATGGCACTACTTGCATTATGTACCGAGCATTCAATTTTGGCTTGTTCAACACTTGCTAAAATTCGGTGCCCTTGCTGTTCTTCAAGTACTTGCATAAGTCTTGCGTGTAATAAAGGTTCCGAAAAGTCAGAGCGTAGCTCTTTCGCAGAATGTAAACTTTTACGACTGTAGGCTTGATGAATTAAATGCCAAGTCGATAAATCAAAAAATATACCGCTAGGCACTTCACGACCAGATGTACCCTTATGCTTAAAGCCCATTTGAGGAGAGACATGGGCCAAATTAAGTAACCGGTCAAAATCAGTACCACCAATATGAACACCTGTGGTTGCCAAAATATCTTGGCTTCGATTGGCTTGGGCACTACGTAAAGGATTGAGTTGAATACAGGTAAAGTCAGAAGTACCACCACCAATATCGACTACCAATACCGTAGTTTCTTGATTCAATCTTTGTTCATAATCTAGTGCAGCTGCAATAGGTTCTAATTGAAAACCTATTTTTTGAAAGCCAGCTGCCTTGGCCGCCTTGCCTAAAGTATCTTGGGCCAATTGATCTTTTTCTGGATGGTCATCTACAAAATGGACGGGACGACCCAACACCACCTGATCAATCTTGGCGCCTAATGATTTTTCTGCCCTGGCTTTTAATTCTTTTATAAAAATTACCAATACATCAAAGAAAGTAATTGCCACTCCATTGACTACCGTTTGCTCTTCCATTAAAGAGCTTCCAAGCAAGCTTTTAATAGAACGCATTAGCCTACCCTCTGTGCCAGCCAAATAATGTTGCATAGCTTCACGGCCAAACATTATTCTTTCATCTTCACTAGAGAAAAACAATGCCGTTGGCATTGCATTATTACCTTGATCTAATAAAACGGAGTGAAAAATACCCTGCAAATCAATATAAGAAACGGCAGAATTAGAAGTACCAAAATCAATACCAGCTACTACAGCTGCATTTTTTGGAGCAGAAAACACGCTCATCAAAAACCCTTGTTAACTCAGAGAAATAGCCATGTGGCCTATAAAAACAAAAGCAGGCCCAATAGCCTGCATTTAATCTACGCACTTCAAATGTTAGCTTTAAAAATGAGTTTTTAAAAACTAAGAAGCGGTGGTAAATCTAACATTGAAGAAAAACAAACACTCGCACCAGCATCAAGCAAATCTTGCTTTGATTGTGTGTGGGAAAGACCAGAAGTATAAGCAAAAACAGTGGCTCCTGCCGCAACACCTGCCATAACTCCTGTTACGCTGTCCTCTATAACGGCACAATGCTTGGGATTGACTTCAATGTGTTGCGCGGCAGCCATATAAACATCAGGAAATGGTTTAGATCTAGGGGTGTCGTGCCCACTAAAAATCCTATCTTCAAAGTAGGCAATTAGTCCTACTTTTTCAAGCTGCATTTGTACTTTTTGTTTATCTGCACCAGAGCCACAAGCGATTTTTTTACCATACGCTAAGGCTATTGGTTGCATAGCCATATGGATATGAGGAATAGCTTGAACCTTGTTCTTTAAAGCCATATTGCGCTCTAAAGCAAATGACTTTAACCAATCTTCATTAATATCATGACCCGTTTTTTGTTTGATTAATACGGCTTCGTCTTTAACTGCTTTACCCAAAAAAATTTCCATGGTTTCTTCAAGAGAAATTTTCCAGCCTATTTGGTTGAGCATGTCACATAATACTTGATTGGTAATGAGCTCACTGTCCACTAATACGCCATCACAATCAAATAAAACGGCAGCAAATTTTGGATGTATCATTAAAATAATTAGTTTCTGCAATAAGCTTTAATCGACTCTTCCGTATTAGGAATTGCTACACTTGCGGCGTATTCCCACGGTTGAACGCATTGATTTTCTTTATTGCACCAGATAAAACCAGCGGATGCAATACAACCCTTAGCATCTTTATCGGCTCCTGTAATTGGCATCGAAGCATTAGACGCAGCTGATTCTACGCTACTCGCTGTGTTAGAAGATGTAGGTGTTGATTGATTAGAATTGACTGCTTGAGATGTTGGGTTTTGAGCAGTATCA
The DNA here is from genome assembly GCA_023260735.1 of Limnohabitans sp. Lineage (GTDB taxonomy): Bacteria > Pseudomonadota > Gammaproteobacteria > Burkholderiales > Burkholderiaceae_C > JALQUL01. The sequence continues at coordinate 4,433 of JALQUL010000410.1, forward strand.
GATGGTTTCTGACAACCACCAAATAAACTCATACCTATTAGCAAGGACACCATAATAGTAAAACGAAAAAGCAGATTATTTTGAAACATATTACTCCAATAAAAGTGAATTGAATTCTTTTGCGCTTCAAGAAATTTACTGTGAATCGAATTGATAATTCATGATGAAGCCTAACACTATAAATGAACAGGGCTTTGTAACTAAAAACCTTGCTGTGTGTGAAAATATCAACTCATCAATCCCTCAAAAATACGACTCAAAATATGCAAAGGCTTGCTAATGAATTTCTGTGAGCTGATTGTAGTGAATATTTTGAGATTTTTGATTCAGTAATAAAACGACGCTTGATTCAAGATGAATAAAATGACTCGATTTTTGGGTAAAAAATTAGCCCATTTTCTCTCTCAAAAAAATCGTCATATTGGTTTAGTGCCCGCCACTAATCGCCATAAATTAATGGCCTGTTTGCAACCGGGCGACGTTTTTTTGGTCGAAGGACATACTCGGTTTAGTACGGCAATTCAATATTTAACTCAATCAACATGGTCTCACTCTGCTATGTTTGTTGGTTTTAGGTGGCCTAACGATTCTGCCAAAGCCGACCATTGCTTTGTAGAAGCCGATGTTGAACAAGGTGTAAGAAGTATTGGATTAAGTGAATTTGCTCAGTTACAATCGCGAATTTGCAGACCTGTAGGACTTAGCCACCAAGAACGCGAACAACTTTGCCAATTTGTTT
>JALQUL010000419.1 GCA_023260735.1 Limnohabitans sp.
GTTAATTTCTTTTAAAAAAACAAGATATCTTCAACAATATAAACTAACGGTAACTCACATTTATTGCGACAAAATGTGACGTATTACAGTCTTATCCTGCAAGTCTTTTTAGCAACCAAGTACCCCTGCTAGATTATTTCCTGCTTCAGGCTTGTTAACGTTTTTGTTCATCTTTTATTTTTAAAGACTTCTGTATTTAATAATCCCAATTGCCTAATTTGCTCATTTAACTCTGCTGTAGTGGACCAATTTAAAATGACAGAGTTTTTTCTTTCATCGGGTGGGTTGTTAGACAAACCATCTGACCAACCACCACATCCTACTAGTGGCAATAAAGTCATAAGTCTTGAGTTTTACAGAGTTGGATGAATAAGATTAAAAAACACCTTTTAGTATCTACTTTAATGTACACCCCAAATAAGAAGTAAAAACACCTCAAACAATAAAAAAGCCCCGTATTTGCAGGGCTTTTTTATTGAAGCCAACCACCTGCATTTATCAAGCAGTTTGCTTTTTTCAATTACAGCACTAAGGCTAATTAAACATTAAACACTAAACATTAAACAAGAAGTTCATGACGTCGCCATCTTTCACGATGTAATCTTTACCTTCGCTGCGCATTTTGCCTGCGTCTTTGGCGCCTTGTTCGCCTTTGTAGGTAATAAAGTCGGCAAATGCAATGGTTTGTGCACGAATATAACCACGCTCAAAATCGGTGTGAATCACACCAGCAGCTTGTGGGCCTGTGGCACCAATTGGCACTGTCCATGCACGCACTTCTTTTACGCCAGCAGTAAAATAAGTTTGTAAACCTAATAAGCTAAAACCCGCTCTAATTAAGCGATTTAAACCTGGTTCGTCTTGGCCTAACTCGGCTAAAAACATGGCTTTGTCTTCGTCGGACATATCGGCCATTTCGGCTTCCATTTTGGCGCAAATAGCCACTACTGGTGCGTGTTGGGCCGCTGCGTATTCTTTTAACTGGTCGAGGTAAGGATTGTTTTCAAATCCATCTTCCGACACATTGGCTACAAACATAGCTGGCTTGGCAGTAATTAAACACAAGGGGCCTAAAACTGCTTTGTCTTCTTTGCTAAATTCAATCGAACGAACAGGTTTACCTTGATTTAAAGCTTCTAGGCATTTGTTCATTACATCGACCAAACGAGCCGCATCTTTATCACCACCCGATTTGGCCAGCTTAGTGGCACGTAAAAGGGTTTTTTCTACGGTGCCCATATCGGCTAAACACAGTTCGGTTTGAATCACTTCTACGTCTGCTACTGGGTCCACTTTATTGGCCACATGAATCACATTACCATCATCAAAGCAACGGGCGACGTTAATAATGGCGTCGGTTTCACGGATGTGAGCCAAAAACTTATTACCCAAACCTTCACCACGGCTTGCGCCAGCCACTAATCCGGCAATATCAACAAACTCAACTACCGCTGGCAACACACGTTCTGGATTGACCACTTTGGCCAACTCTTGCAAACGGGGGTCTGGCAACTCCACAATACCCACATTGGGCTCTATGGTACAGAAGGGATAATTCTCGGCTGCAATTCCTGCTTTAGTTAAGGCATTAAATAGGGTGGACTTACCCACGTTTGGTAATCCAACAATTCCGCATTTCAAACTCATTTTGATCCTTTTATTTGGTATTTAGTTTGCGCCCATCCACTGCTGTGTGCACGACTAGCATGGCGCTAAGGGCTTAATTTTACTCGCCTGCAGGTAGTAGTTTTGTACAAATAACAACTCTAAAACATGATTTTCAGGATTTAACCCCAAATTATTTTCAGATTAAGCTGATTAATTGGGCTAGCTGGCTTTTTTCTACTTCCGGCATAAAGATTACAATATTCAAAACAAGGGTAAAAAAATATGAAAACTGATGTTTGTATTGTGGGTGATGGCATAGTCGGCAGAACCTTATCTCTTTTATTGGCTCAAACTGGCCTAGAAGTAACTTTGGTACAAGCGACTACCCCTAACAGCACTAGCACTTCCCCCGATGTAAGAGCCTATGCCCTTAGCGCTGCTAGCCAAGGCATTTTAGAATCGGTGCGAGCTTGGCCTAGCAATCCCCAAGATATTGGCCCCATTCATGCCATGCGTATTTTTGATGGGAAAAATTTACCCATTCGCTTTGATGCCAAAGCTATGCACACCAGTGCCTTAGCATTTATGGTGGCGGCGCCCACTTTATTAAACAGCTTAGCCCAAGCCATTCGATATAACCCTAAAGTGACCTTATCCAACACTATACAAGATGCAAGCTTGCAAGTCATTTGTGAAGGCAGGAGTGGGCAATTACGCCAACAACTAGGGGTGGAGTTTAGCAGTCAAAGTTACGAACAAACTGCGGTCGCTTTTAAAGTAAAACACAGCCACCCGCACGAACAAGTGGCTAGGCAATGGTTTGAAAATGGCGACATTATTGCTATGCTACCTATGGCGAATCAAGAGTGTTCGGTGGTTTGGTCTTGTAGCCCCCAAAAAGCGCAACAACTCTTAGCCCTTAACGAGCAGCCCGAAAAAATAGCAGAACAACTGTCGCAAATTGGTCAAGGTGTGCTTGGCGCTACCTATGGCACCCTAAAGCTACTTAGCCCTTGCCAAGCTTGGCCATTGCTGCGAAGTACCGCTCTTCAATGGACAGGTCCATCTTGGGTTTTAGCCGGCGATGCTGCCCACACGGTACATCCGCTCACTGGCCAAGGGCTTAACTTAGGTTTAGCCGATGCGGCAGAATTAACTAAAGTATTGGCAAATAGGCCATCGTGGCGAGCGATTTCTGACCCTAAAGTACTCTTGCAATACCAAAGAGCCAGAAAGCTCGCAACACTTACCACTGGCGGTGGTTCGGACTTATTGCATCAAGTCTTTACAAATCAAAACCCTTTTATTGCCCAACTAAGACAAATAGGCGTAAAAGGGTTTAATATGATGGACCCTATTAAAAACCTTGTTGCCCAACAAGTCATGAATTAAAACCGCTCATGACTGCATCTTTAGGCCAATTTTTACATCTTAATTTTTATTCACTCATGAATTTTAAAGCCAAACTCCTTGCCAGCTTTGTAGGTCTTTGTTTAAGCCTCAGTGCTTGTGCACAAAACGAAACGCCCGAGCAATTGGTAAAAAAACGACTCACCGAGCGTTTAGCTAACTTGCCAGAAATTTCTAGTGTGACTGCCAGCCCATTAAAAGGCATTTACGAAGTAGTGATTGAAGGCCCAGAAATTTATTACACCGATGAAAAAGCCGAATATTTAATGCGTGGCGATTTATTCGATATAGTCAATAAAGTCAATTTAACTGAAGCCAAAACTGAAAAATTAACCACAGTGGCGTTTAAAGACTTACCCACCAAAGATGCAATTACGATTGTAAGAGGCAAGGGCACCAAAAAGATTGCTGTTTTTGAAGACCCTAACTGCGGTTATTGCAAACGCTTTGAAGCCGACTTACAAAAACTAGACGACGTTACTATTTATCTTTACCTCTATCCTATTTTGGGTAGTGACTCTACAGTAAAGTCAAAAAACATTTGGTGTGCTGCAGATAAAAACAAAGCATGGCAAGCATGGATGTTAAAAAGCGAGCCACCCGCAACCGCTAACACTGCCTGCAACACCGAGGCTATTACTCGCAATGTTGAGTTGGGCAAAAAATTTAAAATTACTGGTACGCCTACTGTTATTTTCCAAAATGGCACACGTGTGCCAGGTGCTATTCCTCTAGAGAAATTAAAAGAGGCAATTGCCGAACGTAGTTAATTTTTGAGCGGTTTTGGTTTAAAAAAGCCTTTGTGCTCTATTGATGAGCTAAAGGCTTTTTTGTTTTGGTTTACACTCTTATTTACTTGGTTATTCGATTAATGAGCCCCCTTTTATGAAGCATCATTCCATTCATTTTGAAGTTTCTTTGGCTTTAAAAAAGCAACATTTGTTTGAAGTAAAAGCCATTGTTTTAAAGCCTCAAGCTTTGCAAAATTTAAGCCTTGCTGCATGGATTCCTGGCAGTTATTTAATTCGTGAATTTAGCAAACATTTGCAGTTATTAAAAGCCAAACAAGGCAAAAAACAATTAGCGATTCTTCAGCTCGATAAAGCCAATTGGCAAGTGGCCTGCGACCCAAAGCAGCCACTAGAATTAAGTTATCAGGTGTATGCCCACGACCATTCGGTTAGAACCGCTTGGCTAGAAAACACCCGTGGTTTTTTTAATCCAACTAGCTTGTGTTTACAGGTAGAGGGACAAACTCATGTACCGCATAGTTTAAGTCTAAGTCCTACCCCGGACATAGAGCACTGGCGAGTCGCCACTGGTGCATGGCCAGAAAAAACCAACCGTTTGGGCTGGGGAATATACAGCTTTCAAGATTTTGATGAACTGGCAGACAACCCTTTTGAAATAGGCGACCTATGGCATGGCTCTTTTAAAGTAAGAGGCATAGAGCACCAATTAGTGGTTAGCCATGCCCCGCCCACTTTTAATGGTGAACAATTATTAGCCGACACTCAAAAAATATGCCAAGCACAAATTGAATTTTGGCACGGTAAAAATAAAAAATCAGCACCGCATAACCGTTATACCTTTATGCTGGCCACAGTTGACGAAGGTTATGGTGGCCTAGAACATCGGCATAGCACTGCCCTTATTTGCAAACGTTCAGACCTACCGCAAATTGGCAAAAAAGCCAGCGCAGCTTACCATGATTTATTAGGCCTCATCAGCCATGAATATTTTCATACATGGAACGTCAAGCGCATGAGGCCCACCGAGCTTGAAAAAATTGATTACGCCAAAGAAAACTACACTGAACTACTCTGGTTTTTTGAAGGCTTTACCAGCTATTATGATGATATTATTTTAGCCCGTACTGGGCTTATTACTGAAGATCAATATTTAAATAGATTAAGCAAAACACTAGAGCAAGTGCACTACAGCCCAGGACGTAAAGTGCAAACAGTAGCACAAGCTAGTTTTGATGCTTGGACTAAATATTACCGCATTGATGAAAACACCATTAACCACACAGTGAGCTACTACACCAAGGGTTCTTTGGTGGCTTTATGCCTTGATTTAACCTTAAGACAAGAGGGCAAAATAAGTCTAGACGACGTAATGCGAGACTTATGGCAAAGCAGTAAAGGTGGCCCTATTTCTGAACAAGATATTGCCCACTCATTCAACAAATTAACTGGTAGAAGTTTTCAAACGCAATTAAAAGCTTGGGTACACAGCACCGAAGAACTGCCCTGCCTTGAGTTGTTAAAACAGCAAGGAGTTAAAGTGGTAGAGCAAGAAAGTAGCTTAGCTTTGTCTTTAGGATTAAAAGCCAAAGAAAACCCCAATATTGTTATTACCCAAGTATTGTTTGGCAGTGCTGCCTCTAAGGCGGGCTTTTCACCCCAAGACGAATGGTATGGTGTAAGCCTTAAAAATGGCAGACAAAAAAGCCAATGGCGACTACAAAAAATAGACGACCTAGAGCTATACGCCAGCCCCAATAAAACGGTGCAGGCCTTGGTGGCACGAGACAAACGTTTAATTGAACTAGAACTTAGTATTCCGGCTCGTCAGTCTGTTGCCAAGTTAAGCACTAATAATTTAACCCAAGTGCAACAGTGGTTGCTTGATCTTTAATTTTGTTTTTTTATAAGGGCCTGTTATGACATACGAAAATATTTTAGTTAGCACAGAAGGTGCTGTGGGGATTGTGACGCTTAATCGTCCTAAACAACTCAATGCGCTTAACGATGCTTTAATGGATGAGTTAGGAGCAGCCTTAAAGGCGTTTGATGCAGATGGCAATATTGGTTGCATGATTATTACGGGCAGTGAAAAAGCATTTGCCGCAGGTGCCGATATTGGTGCAATGGCAACCTATACTTTTTCTGATGTTTATAAGGGCGACTACATTACGCGTAATTGGGAGTTAATTCGTACTATTCGTAAACCAGTTATTGCCGCAGTAAGTGGTTTTGCGCTTGGCGGTGGCTGCGAGTTAGCCATGATGTGTGATTTTATTATTGCCTCCGAAAATGCTAAATTTGGTCAACCCGAAATTAAATTGGGCGTGATTCCTGGTGCAGGCGGCACACAACGTCTGCCTCGTGCTGTTGGTAAAGCCAAAGCCATGGATATGGCACTAACAGGCCGTATGATGGATGCAACCGAGGCCGAACGTGCTGGTTTAGTTAGCAGAATTGTTCCATTAGAAAAATTAATGGAAGAATCACTAGCCGCAGCACTTATGATAGCGGGGTATTCCCAAATTGCAGTTATGGCTGCAAAAGAGAGTATCAATCGTGCATACGAGGGTACTTTAAGCGATGGCGTTATGTTTGAACGCAGAATGTTCCATGCTTTATTTGCCACTCAAGACCAAAAAGAAGGTATGGCGGCTTTTGTTGAAAAACGCAAAGCTAACTTTAGTCATCAATAATTGTCATTCTTCTTTTGATAATCAACACTAACAAGTAAAATTAAACCTTTAAATGTTCGTGTTGATACCAATTGTTTTGATAACTGATAGGTCGATGCAAAAACATTTAATTCTTAGTTCATTTTGTCAGACTGATGCCTACTTTTACCAAAACCGACAATTCTTCTAGTGCGGAAAATACAACGGCTACAGTTAGCACAGCCACTCGAGAGCCCGTGTCCACTAACCATAAAAAATCTATCAAAAAAATTAGAAATACAAGAGATGGTGTCTTTGGGCGTGATGACTGGATTATCGCTGCTAAAAAAACTTTGCTGAAATCGGGTATTGAAGAAGTTAAAGTCGATCAAATTGCCCTCAAAATTAAAATGAGTAGGGGTAGCTTTTATCATCACTTTAGTAGCCGAGCCGACTTACTCACGGCATTACTAGACCATTGGCAATCCACTAATAATGCCCCCATTTTAAGAGCCATTGAAAAGGCCATTGAAAACTTTCCCGAAGGTGTTTATGACTTGAGCGCCGCGGTCAGGTAGGGCGACGTGCTCATGCCGACTCGCTTTCCATTCGGGAAGCGGCCAGCGTGATGCCGACGGGCCGCCGCGTCAATCTTCCGCTTGACCCCGGGCGACCGTCTTCCTACAGTCCCGGTCACGACAGGTGACCCGGGGAACGTCCCGGGTGAAACGGGAAGCCGGTGAGCAGATTTCTGCAAGGCCGGCGCTGCCCCCGCAACGG
>JALQUL010000439.1 GCA_023260735.1 Limnohabitans sp.
TGCCGCACATTTTGCAGCTTGTATTAATGAAATTAGAGCGGTATCACCTCAAACACAAATCGAAGTTTTAGTACCCGATTTTCGTGGACGTGATGACCGAGCGCTTGAGATTTTAAAAGCGGCTCCGCCTGACGTCATGAACCATAATCTTGAAACAGCTCCTCGTTTGTACAAAGAAGCAAGGCCAGGATCTGATTATCAATTCTCTTTAAATTTACTTAAAAAGTTTAAAGAACTCCATCCCAATGTTCCTACAAAAAGTGGCATTATGGTGGGACTTGGCGAAACTGATGAAGAAGTTTTACAGGTCATGGCCGATATGCGTGCTCACAATATTGACATGTTAACCATTGGCCAATATTTAGCACCGTCCAGTGCGCACATAACAGTTAAACGTTATGTTCACCCTGATACCTTTAAAATGTTTGAAGCAAAAGCCTATGAAATGGGTTTTAGCCATGCCGCAGTAGGTGCAATGGTAAGGTCAAGTTATCATGCTGACCAACAAGCACATGCCTCAAAACTAATTAACGTTGAATAAGCTTTATTAATATCAATTAATTTTATCCGCCATTTATCATATAAATAAATTCAATATTAATCTCAATTTTGAGTTAATTTTGATTTACTTATATGATTTAAATGTATGACATTAATAAATTAAAGTTTTTTGCTTATAAATCAATTGCGTCTAATGTTTATAAGCCAAGTTTGCAGACACACAGTGCAGTTCAACAGAGCATATTTGCTTCAAACCTAACTAAGCTTGTCACAACTCTTAGCTTAATATTTGGTTTCCAATCACTAGTGCTGGCCCAATCCAAGCAAGGTACTTCACCTACAATCGAATCTCTTACTTCTGGGCAATAGCCATCAAAGGTCGAATGTTGTAATAAAGCTCTACCGAGCTCTACTGTATTGGCTCAACAATTATCAATGCACCTGTTTTTACTCGTTAATGAATGAAATCCTTTAACAGATATTGTGCTTGGTAGCGACTTCCCTCTACCGACAAATGGTCATCATCGGCATATAAAATTTTGCCATTGTCATTAATTACACATTTTTGGCTTGGGCAAAATGCATCTAAGCTATTAATAATATTAATATTTTTGAGTTTTTCTAACTCTTGCCAATAAATCTTTTGCCGCTCTACTACCTGTTGTTTATCAAGTTCGCAGCTTAATGCCTCGTTTCTTAGCGGCCTAGTCACACAAACCATTGGTGAAATGCCAATCTCTGGGTTTTCGCTAATGTAGTACACTTTTTTTCCTACTTTTTGCAGGCGATGTATCGTAGCCTCTAATCCTTTAAAAAACAAGTCTTGCGGTATAAAAGGTGCTCGCGCTTCACCGGCCTCGGCAGACCCAAAGCCTATACCGGTAAAATATTTAGGGCCCCTAGAAAACACAAAAACAGTTTGAATATCGGGCTTGCTTTCTACTACTTTTAAAAGCTCTTCAATATTGCGTCTGCAAATAGCTTTGTCTTCTGGTGTATCGCCCATTTCAGCGCCCATGAACGGTGGGCAACTATTGTTGGCTAATAACACGGTATTCAATTGCCGACTTGCAGCCAACTCTGCAATCCCTGGGTAAGCCACATGTGCATGGCTATCGCCTATTACTGCCACAGTTTTAGTGCCTTTTACAGAATTTAAACGACAATAATAGATATTTTCACCCATTTTAGCAACATAGTCTTGGCAAGCAAGATCTTGTTCTTGGGTTCTTTTTAATGCCGCCTCTGGATTTTGGTAGTTTTGAATGTGTGGCCTATTGGGCAAGCCCTGTTGCCCAACAATCCAAATACCCACCATGCCTAACACGGCTACAAAACCAACTAAACCAAAGGTTTTGAATTGGCCAAACTGGCCATAACGCAAAGGTTTCTCTATTAAACGTGAGCTTAAATAAGCCAATACAAAAGCTAAAACCAGTGCAGCCATTCTTGGCCCAATGCCCACCGCTTGGCCCTCTATTAATCTTAAGAAGGCCAATATTGGCCAATGCCACAAATAAAGCGGGTAACTGATTAAACCTACTGCAACCACAGCTTTATTAGCCAAAATATAACGGTTAAACCAAGCCTTTGGGCCGGCAGCAATCCAGCCCACGGCTGCCATTACAGGCAATAACGCCCACCATCCAGGAAATGCAGTGGTTGGATTAATAAAGCACAATGCCAACACATACGTAATAAAAGCAGCAAAAGACAAATAATGACTGATTTTGATTGAATGTATTTGAAAAGACCCCGCTTGTTGACTGCTCACATAGGCCAAGCCTGCACCCGCTAACAACTCCCAAAAACGACTAAAAGGAGAATAATATAAGGCTACAGGAGCATGCACCAAACTCCATAAGTTAACGACAAAAGAAGCCACGATTAATACAAGAAACAACCATTTAAAGTATTTTTGTAAATTTGGCTTTAAAAACCACGCCACTAACAAAGGCCATAAAATATAAAATTGTTCTTCTATACCCAGCGACCATAAATGTAATAAAGGCTTGGTATCGGCTGCTTTATCAAAGTACGAGGCTTCTGACCAAGACAATAAATTGGCCACAAAACCAGCGCCAGCTGCAGTATGTGCTGCCAATTGTTGATATTCATCTGCCAACAGTAGATAAAATCCAGCAATTAAGCACACCAATAAAACCGCTGCCAAACTCGGGAAAATTCTTCTAATTCGTCTTTCGTAGAATTTTGCAATGGTAAAACTGCCAGTTCGCAGTTGCAAAAATATAATGCTAGAAATTAAATAACCCGAAATCACAAAAAATAAATCGACGCCGACAAATCCGCCAGGTAAAGCTTCTGGAAAGGCATGGAAAATAAGTACCGCTAAAACGGCAAAAGCCCTTAGGCCATCAATATCGGGCCGGTATTCTAGGTGACTTGTTATTGCTTGATGGGTTGCCAAAGCTGACGGGGCATGAGACATAACTTTATTTTTCAATTTGATCAAGTGGCCAGCGTGGTTTTACATCAAAGGCATAATCCCTAACCGGTTGTTGCACCTTGGCTTGCAATCGCATAGCCGCTGCCATTGCTATCATTGCACCGTTATCGGTACACAATGACAACTCTGGGTAATGCACTCGAATACCTTTGGCTTGACAGGCGGTATTCAGGTCTTGGCGTAATTGTCGGTTAGCCCCCACTCCTCCTGCCACCACCAATCGTTTTAAACCTGTTTGCTTTAAAGCTTTTAATGATTTTTTTACCAGTACTTCTACTATGGCAGCTTGGGTAGAAGCAGCCACATTGCATTTTTGTGACTCAAGATCGGACCCTAATTTTTTCACCTGAGTCAGCACAGATGTTTTTAAACCCGCAAAAGAAAAATCTAAATCGTGGCTATGCAACAATGGCCTTGGAAATTGAAAAGCAGTCGGGTCACCTTGCAGCGCCAATTGTGATAAAGCCGCTCCTCCTGGGTAATCAAGGCCAATTAATTTCGCCGACTTATCAAAGGCTTCGCCAGCGGCATCGTCAATCGCTTCACCCAAAATGGCGTACTCCCCCACCCCATCAACTCTCATTAACTGGGTATGTCCACCCGACACTAATAAAGCCACAAACGGAAACTCGGGTGGATCTTGGCTTAGAAATGGTGACAATAAATGCCCCTCTAAATGATGCACGCCCATAACGGGTTTATCTAGGGCATAGGCTAAAGCACAAGCCACACCCGAGCCCACTAACAAAGCTCCAGCTAAGCCAGGGCCTTGTGTGTAGGCAATTACATCGACGTCAGCAAGTTGTTTACCCGCCTTGGCTAGGGCCTCATCACACAAAGGCAAAGCACGCCTGATATGATCGCGGCTAGCCAATTCGGGCACCACTCCACCATACGCTTGATGCATTTGAATTTGGCTATATAAAGCATCGCCTAAAAGCACAGGCAAAGTAGTCTCTTGTGTCTCTACTAGAGCCACACCTGTTTCATCACAACTGGATTCAAAACCTAAAATAATCATGTTGTATAGTTTAACTTCTAGTGAGGCAGTTTCAGACTGGTAAAAGGGTTTAATCACATTCAAAAGATGTTGGAATGTAGCAAGTTGGAACGACTACCTACCATTCCCATCAGACAGCACTTTGATTTTGATGAAAAATCACAGAACAGCCTACAATAAGTCATTTATTTTTGTTCAATATGTCAATTTCACACTACATCAAAACCATTGGTCGGGGCAAAGAGGGGGCAAAAGCTTTATCCAAAGAACAAGCCAATGATTTATTGAGCCAAATTTTATTAGGCCAATGCAGCGACCTAGAAGTAGGAGCATTTTGTTTGGCAATGCGTATAAAAGGTGAAACCGCTAATGAAGTTGCCGGTTTTTTAGAGGCCATTCAACAACAAAGCCAACTATTAAGTGTGGTGAACCAGCATTTAACTACACCAGCATTGCAAGAAACTACGCAAACATCTACCCAAAAATCGGCTATTGTGGTTTTACCTAGTTACAACGGGGCACGTAAACAGGCTTTATTAACGCCTCTGTTGGCTTTTTTATTGGCTAGGCAGGGCATCACGGTTTTAATCCATGGGCATAATACCGAGGCGACTAGGGTTACATCTGAACAAATCTTACAAGCCATGGGCCATCCCACTCTTTTAACTAGTCATACCCTAACAGCCGGTGAAGTGCATTACCGCGACCTTAGCAGTTTTTGCCCAGGTTTAGCCCGTTTATTAGAGGTAAGAAAAGTGGTGGGACTACGCAATAGCGCCCATAGCCTAGTCAAGATGATGAATCCATTTGCAGAAAATGCTTGGGTAGTGAGTAGTTACACCCATCCTGAGTATTTAATCAGCATGACAGAAGCCTTTCAGTACACCCAACAAACCGCATTTTTAATGCGGGGCACAGAAGGCGAACCGGTAGCTGATGCAAGGCGTACCCCTGCTATTGATGTGTTTAACAAGGGTGAGGTCAAGCGAATTCAAGAAGCCCAAACCGGGACTTTATTAACACTCCCCCAACTGCCAACGGCCATAGATGCAACCACTACAGCGGAGTTCATACAAGCGGTTCTAAAAGGCGAAATTGCCACTCCAAAGTCAATAGAAATTCAGGTAGAGAAGATTGTGCAAGAAGTGAGAAGTGAGCATGAATTAAGCTTAGCTGATTAACTCGTTTTCATGACTAGTTTAATCAAAATTACACACAATAGTAAGGGTTTAAATAAGTGAAAGCCAATAGATTTTGTTACTGTTTTGTTTTCTTCATGACTTGAAAACAGCTAGTTCAATCACACATCTGGTAAGTGGGCAAAACAAAGCTTGAGTTGACGCCTATCAACAAAAACCAAATATAAAAAGAATGTTACCGCAAAGATTTTTGGTTATTCTAAGAATTGTCTTTATTACTTTGTTTGTGTATTTTGCTCTTAATTATTAACGAAAGTCCCTATGAAAAAAATTTATGCGCTTACTTTAAGCTTAGCTGTAGTGCTAAGCGCCTGTAGCAAAAATGAAGATGGAAGCACCACAGTGACTATTCCTGCTATTCCTTCTTTGCCAACTGTCAATGATGTTACCAATGCCGCATCAAAAGTGACTAATTTAGGCAGTATCAATCAAACTAGCCAAGAGATGCAACAAACGATGGAAAGCTTAAAAAGCTTAACTCCTGTTAGTAACGAGCAACTAAAATCGCTTTTGCCAGAATCGTTTAACGGTATTCAACGCAGCAGTTTTGAAATTACTAAAAAATTAGGAGCATCTACTTTAAATTGTGAGTTCAAAGACAATAACCTGAGTTATGAAATTTCTATTTACGACGGTGCTGGCGAAGTAGGATCTGGAATTGCAGCTCTCAAAATGCTGAATATCAATTTAAATTCTGAGAGCGAAAATGAAAAAGGTTATAGAAAAAATATCTCTATTGGAAATGCAAAAGGCAGTGAGATTCAAACTGGCAAAGACACTGGCAACATCAAAAATGAATTAAAACTATTGGTAGGCAATCGCTTTTTTCTAGAAATAAGTGCCACTGGTACGGATATGGAGAGTATTAAAACGGGTATAAAAAAAGCTCAACTCATCGAGAAATTAGAAGCTTTAAAGTAACTTCTTTTAAAACATCAAAGGCCTCATCATTTATTAGGCTTCACCTGCCCCACTTATTACAGTTAAACTTGCTAATTAATTAAAGCAAAGTATCAAGTTTTTATGAAGCAGTTTGATGTAACCATAGTGGGTGCTGGCGCAGCCGGTTTGTTTTGCGCGGGTGTAGCAGGGCAATTGGGATTATCGGTTTTATTAATTGATCACAGCCCCAAAATAGCCGAAAAAATTCGCATTTCTGGTGGTGGTAGAGCTAACTTCACCAATAAAGAAGTCTTACCACAAAACTATATTAGCCAAAATCCTCATTTTTGTCGCTCTGCATTAGCAAGATATAGCTCTGCGGATTTTATTAAATTGGTCTCCGACCACGGCATTGCATTTCATGAAAAACACAAAGGACAATTGTTTTGTGATCACTCTGCCAACGATTTAATTCAGATGTTATTGGCCGAATGTGACAAGGGCAAAGTAAGCCGTTGGCAACCCTGTAGCGTGAGTGCAATTACTCATGACGCCAATACCCAACTCTACACCTTACAGACCAGCCAAGGCCTTGTAACATGCCCTGCTGTAGTCATCGCCACAGGTGGTTTACCAGTGCCTAAAATTGGCGCTACTGATTACGGCCTACAGATTGCCCAGCAGTTTGGATTGCGTGTTGTACCTACCCGTCCTGCACTTGTGCCACTTACCTTTGATGCCCAAGAATGGGCTCCTTTTGTTGCATTATCTGGTGCAGCTCTAGCAGTAGAAATATCAACCGGACTCAAGAAAAATAAAACTGTTTTTCTTGAAGATTTATTGTTTACCCACAGAGGCTTAAGCGGCCCTGCTGTATTACAAATCTCTAGTTATTGGCAAGCGGGCACGCCTATCAAAATCAATTTAGTGCCTCAAGAAAACCTATCACAACGCCTCATTGAATCCAAAAAACAATCTAAAAAACTAATTGCGAATGAAATTAGCCAATGGTTGCCAAGTAGGCTAGCCGACACCTGGACACAGCAAAATCCTTTATGGCAAAAACCAATTTGTGACGCTCAAGACAAAGCCCTATTGCAACTTGCCGAAAAACTCAATTCATGGGAACTTCATCCTAGTGGCACCGAGGGTTATTCCAAAGCCGAAGTCATGGCCGGTGGAGTAGATACTCGCGACTTGTCTTCACAAACCATGGAATCCACCCAAAAAGGGCTTTATTTCATTGGAGAAGTGGTAGATGTAACGGGTTGGTTGGGTGGATACAACTTTCAATGGGCTTGGTCTAGCGCTTTTGTCTGCGCAAATTCATTAAAACAGCAGTTACAGTGCTAAAATAGGGCTTGACGCGTGACAAAAGGTAGTTTTTACCTTTATAATCGCATTCTTTGCTAGCAAAACCGCTTGGCGCATTGCGCTCGAGTTTTTGTTATTAGATGTTGCAACAGATAATAACAAAAAGAGCTGACTAGTGCCCAAGTATCCCTTTCACGACTGATTTCTACATGACTACTATTCGTCTTAAAGAAAACGAACCTTACGAGGTTGCCCTGCGTCGTTTTAAACGCAGTATTGAAAAATTAGGTTTACTCACAGACTTGCGCGCACGCGAGTTCTATGAAAAACCAACAGCAGAACGCAAACGTAAAAAAGCCGCAGCTGTAAAACGTAACTACAAACGTATTCGTAGCATGATGCTACCGAAGAAACTGTACTAAGTTTTATTCAATCCATGTTTTTGTTTACTCTTTTAGGGTAATTAAAAACAAGAAAAGCCGCGTAAGCTATATTGCTTCGCGGCTTTTTATTTTATAGCCCAGAAAGAACACACATCATGAGTTTAAAAGAACGAATCAACGATGACATGAAAGCCGCAATGCGAGCTAAAGAAGCCGAGCGTTTAGGTGCTATTCGCTTGCTTTTATCTGCCTGTAAACAAAAAGAAGTCGATGAGCGCATTGTCCTAGACGATGCCCAAGTCATTGCAATTGTTGACAAGCTCATTAAACAACGTAAAGACTCGATTGAAGCTTTTGTAAAAGCCGAAAGAGCCGATTTAGCCGCTAAAGAACAAGCCGAACTTGAAGTTTTAAGCGTGTATTTGCCGGTTCGTATGTCAGCCGAAGAAATTCAAACTGCTGTTAACGCAATTGTGGCAGAGGTAGGCGCTACTGGTCCTGGCGACATGGGTAAAGTAATGGCTGCAGTAAAAGCACAGTTGGCTGGTAAAGCCGATATGGGTTTGGTCTCTGCTGCTGTTAAAAAAGCTTTAGCACCTTAATTTTTCATTCAACAGCATTTAAAATGCATTAATTTGCAGTATTTTTCTGCATTTTTGCTATTTTTAAACTAAAAATAAAAAAGCCCTTACCAATAATAAAGGGCTTTTTTGTTACCAACCAACTAGGGCCTTATCCTCAATAGTGCTAACAGTTGGATTAAGAACCGGCAATTTTC
>JALQUL010000443.1 GCA_023260735.1 Limnohabitans sp.
GCGGCTGTTTTGTTTTTAATATCAAATGCAGGGTTTAACTCCATAATATCTAAAGATCCCATTAAACCAGTTTCTGCAATCATTTCCATACACAAATGTGCTTCTCGGTAGGTAGGGCCTCCCGCTACTGTAGTGCCAACACCGGGTGCAATTTCTGGGTCCAAAAAGTCCACGTCAAAACTCACATGCAAATGCGTATTATGGTCTAAACCAATTAAGGCCTGCGTCATCGTATGACGCATTCCATGGTCATCAATATAACGCATGTCAAAAACTTCTAGGCCTTGCTCATGCACAAAACGCTTTTCACCGGCATCTACGCTTCTAATGCCAATTTGCCTAACACATGAGGTATCAATAGCAGGAATATGCCCACCTATTGAAATCAATTCTTCAGGGCCAAAGCCACTTAAACAAGCTACTGGCATGCCATGTATATTGCCGCTAGGGGTAAGTGCATTGGTATTAAAGTCTGCATGCGCATCCAGCCATAAAACTCTTAGTTTTTTACCCACACGCCGGCAGTGTTGTGCAACTGCGCTAATAGAGCCTATCGCTAAAGAGTGGTCGCCACCCATTAAAATAGGCAGGTGATTTTGCATTAATTGTGTATTCACCGCATCGTGCACCAACCGATTCCAAGCCACCACCTCTTCAAGATGTCGGTAGCCTTTTTCGGGAGGTAACCACGGGTTGCTAGGTCCCTGAAGATTGCCTACATCTGAAACTGTTAGGCCACGGCCTTGCAATGCCTCAGATAAGCCAGCCACCCTAAGTGCTTCTGGTCCCATAGAAGCCCCTCTGGCTCCCGCTCCTACATCGGTAGGGGCACCAATCAAAACAGCATGGTGAAGTGAGTTAGCAGCGCTTAATGTGGTCATATCTATTACAAGTTAAAAATTAGAATTAATGAAGCACTGCAATACCATCGGTCATTTGGCTAGAATGACCTGCATTGGTATGCATTGCTGCGCCAGTTCCTAATAATAAACTAAATAAGTTTTTTGGATCTGCTAAATTTGGTATTAAATCTAATTGGGTAATTTGTTTTTGAGCTTGCAATAACTCATGCAAATAGCGCAGCGCAGAAAAATCTTCTAGGGCAAATCCAACTGAGTCAAAAATGGTGACATCTTGCTCAGATAGTCTAGCTTTTGCTTGGCCAGTGACTAAACTAGCAAACTCTGTTACCGCAAAATTAGCTGGCATTTGTTGTAACTCGCCCTCTATTCTTGATTGTGGCTCAAACTCTACAAAAACTCTTGCATCTGGCCTTAATAAAATATCAGCATGGAGTTCAGTTTTACCTGGGCAATCACCACCTACCGCATTTAAATGCATGCCAGGTTCAATCATTTCGGGATTTAAAATAATTGCATTACGTTTGTCTGCGGTAACCGTTGTCACAATATCAGCTCCTTTAACAGCCTGGGCTACGCTACTGGCAATGAACACCTTTAAACCAGGCAACTGAGCACTCAATTGATCTAAATTAGCTTTTAACTTTCGGCTTGCTCCTACATCCACATCATATAAGCGAAGTTCACGAATACCCAATAAATGATAAAAACCTATGGCTTGAAACTCACTTTGTGAACCATTGCCAATTAAAGCCATGATTTGTGAGTTTTTTCTTGCCATCCATTGCGCCGCCAAACAAGACATCGCTGCCGTACGTAAAGCAGTAGTGACCGTTAATTCAGATAGCAACAAGGGGTAACCGGTATCCACATCAGCCAAGACTCCAAATGCAGTCACC
>JALQUL010000016.1 GCA_023260735.1 Limnohabitans sp.
AACTGGAGCTGATGCGATTATTGTTTCTAATCACGGAGGTCGGCAGTTAGATGGCGCAGACTCCACGATTAATGCATTGCCCAAAATTGTAGATGCAGTAGGACATAAAATTGAAGTGCATATGGACGGTGGTATTAGGTCGGGTCAAGATGTTTTAAAAGCCTATGCATTAGGTGCAAAAGGAACTTATATTGGGCGTTCATTTTTGTATGGTTTAGGTGCAATGGGTCAAGCTGGTGTTACAAAAGCACTCGAAATTATTCATAAAGAGTTGGACATTACCATGGCCTTTTGTGGTCACACTGACATTAAAAAAGTAGATTCCTCTATTTTGTTGCCAGGCACTTTACCTAGTTCAAAATACGAGTAAGATTCGTTTTAGTGGCTCACCAAAATCCTCTCTAGCATTGATTAAAGTCTGCCATCGAAGACTCGTATGACACAATCGATGAGCTAGATTTTAATTACCACTTCGGTTGTCTTGGCAAATAATGTCCAACATACGGCCCTCCCAACTTATGCTACTGGTGAATAAAAAGCATTTTGCTAAACATTTCTAGCTAATAGGTGCTTCAAAGATATGAGTGCTTCGAGTTCTTCCTTGATGACAACAGATAGAACAGTTGAGCAGTTTGACATCAGTTCATCTAAAACTTTAAGAAGAGTTGCGCATTTGGATATGGATGCGTTTTACGGTTCAGTTGAGTTACTTCGTTACCCACAGTTAAAAGGTTTGCCTGTGGTAATTGGGGGGGCCAGACGCTCACTAGACGAAGACTTTTTAAAGTTAATTGAAGGCAAAGATTTGAGTTCAATTGCGCCAACGCAATTTCCTCAATTAGCTAGCTATAAGGGGCGAGGGGTTATTACCACTGCTACTTATCCTGCAAGACAATTTGGCATAGGTTCAGCAATGGGGCTCATGAAAGCCGCCACTTTATGCCCACAAGCGATTTTGTTGCCCGTTGATTTCCCTAGATATAAATACTATTCAAAATTATTTAAAGAGCAAATTTTATCTATCACTCCACTTATGGAGGATAGGGGTATTGATGAGGTATATATTGAATTGACTGATGTTAAAAATGGCCAAGTTTTAGGTGGCTATGAACTGGCAGTTCAATTACAAACTGCGATTTTAAATGCCACTGGCCTGACCTGCTCAATAGGAGTCGCTCCTAACAAATTATTGGCCAAAATGGCTAGTGAATTGAATAAACCAAAAGGCATTAGTATTATTTATGAAGAAGATTTAGCCTCCAAGATATGGCCACTGCAGTGTCGAAAAATCAATGGCATTGGCCCTAAAACTGATCAAAAACTGCAATCAATGGGTATTCACACGATAGGCCAATTAGCACAACAAAATCAATTTGATCTTATGCGAATTTTTGGAAAGTCTTATGGTGCGTGGCTTTATGAAAGTGCTTGGGGCAAAGACAATAGAGGCATTAGTACAAGTAGTGAACCAAGCTCAATTAGCCGAGAAACCACATTTGATC
>JALQUL010000154.1 GCA_023260735.1 Limnohabitans sp.
GTTGATTTACGTCTTTTAAAATCTCTGGTAAATACTCAAGTGACTCGCTGGTCAAATCAGTTCCGCCTTTCTGAAAATATAAAATAAACTTTATCGGTGCTGGGGGCGCTATTTTATAAAGCGTCTTAAATTCTTTTTTAACATCAGCCTCAGTTAATTGTTCTACTTCTAAAACTGCGTTTTTCTGGGTACTTACAGTAATACTAGCAAATGGTTTATCTATTGTTTGTTGCCTTTCACCCGCTGTAACGATTACAGCCGAAGCAGAACCATCAGGTTGTGGCAACAAAATAACCTGCCCAGCCCGATTGGCACAACCAAACAACAAACCTATCAAACTAAAACAGGCAAATTTAAACCCCGAATTAGCGTGCGCAAAGCGCAATGTCTTCAGAGTTATTGGGATCATCAGCGTTAACCACAAAATCGGTACCTCGCACCCCCACGCTTAGCGTAGGAGTTTTTATTTCAACTGCATTAGGATTGCGCTTAGCGATTAAACCTGTAACAGCCCGCATCGTACCTTTAGTTAATGACAGCAACATACTACCGGCATTGGTAGTAGAGTCAAAAGTAAAATTTTTCAGATCTAATGTACTCTTTGCGGATAACATTAAAACCGTACCATCACGCAACACCAGACTTGCACTGCCATTATTGCCACTGACTAATTTATCACCAGCTACCAATTCATGACCCGATTTTGCAAGTACTTGTGTGCCACTTAACGAGATTACTTTTACTTCACCTTCAACTAATTTCATAGTGCCGATTTTTTCAGATGCAGATGCCACCACTTGCTGAGCGTTAGCAAGTGGTGTTAAAAACACACTCAAGCCAACAAGTAAAGAGCCTAACAAACGATTGAGTAAACGCATACAACCTCCCAATGTGCAAAGTAAAACTAAGTTATTTAAAACTCAAATAGCTTGTATATTTTTGACTTTTGGAACCAAAGTTAAAATATTGATTAGATGAACTATTAAAGCCATTTTTTATAAAAATAAATGGAGCCTATAACTTAATCAATAATTGCCACATTGAAAAAAAAATTATTAGATAATTGCAACTATTACTCATTTTTTCAAAAAATCGACTAATTAAATTAATCTTGCCTCTATTTTAACGTCGCAAAAGCTATCAATTTTACAAATTTTGAGATATTTGTGATTGTTTGTAATTTATTGTTATCTAATGTTATATAGAAAGCTTTTAAAGAAAGAAAATCAAGAAATGATAGGCTTAATTCAAAGAGTCAAGCAAGCTAGTGTGCTTGTTAATCAAGATAATGTAGGCGAAATTGGACCTGGCATTTTATTATTATTATGTGCTCAAGCACAAGATACGCCAGATACATTAGAAAAAATGTTGAATAAGGTGATTCAAATGCGAATCTTTTCAGATTCTAATGGGAAGATGAATCATAGTCTGCAAAATATTGATGGAAATGGAAATTGTGGCGGATTATTAATTGTGAGCCAATTTACCCTTGCCGCCGATATTAAGAGCGGAAATCGGCCAGGATTTACCCATGCGGCAGAACCAATATTAGCAGAGCGTTTATTTAATGAGTTTGTAGCACTTGCAAAAATAAAACACCCAATCGTTGCAACTGGAATTTTTGGTGCCGACATGCAGGTCTCGCTCATCAATGATGGCCCTGTTACTATTCCGTTGTCATTCTAAAAAAGCCCTAGTGTTTAAAAATAGGGCTTTTTTAGTGCTTTATAAGAGAAGTCTTCTGACTACCAGTTAAAACTTTTTAATCTATAGCTTTCACTAATTCTTCAACAATTTTTTTAGCATCACCAAAAACCATCATGGTTTTATCCATGTAGAACAACTCGTTGTCTAATCCGGCATAACCTGCCGCCATCGAACGCTTGTTAATAATAATGGTTTTTGCTTTATAGGCCTCTAAAATTGGCATGCCATAAATTGGGCTGCCTTTAATATGTGCGGCAGGATTAACTACGTCGTTAGCCCCTAAAATAATGGCCACATCGACTTGTCCAAACTCGCCGTTAATATCTTCCATTTCGAATACTTGGTCGTAAGGTACTTCTGCCTCGGCTAACAATACATTCATATGGCCCGGCATACGTCCTGCTACTGGATGAATAGCATATTTAACAGAAATACCTTTTTCTGTGAGCTTAGCGGCCAACTCTTTAACCGCATGTTGAGCCCTTGCTACGGCCAAACCATAACCAGGCACAATGACCACTGACTCGGCGTTACTTAAAACAAAGGCTGCGTCATCTGCACTTCCAGACTTGACGCTTCTGGCTACACCGTCACCTGTGGCTGCAGTAGTTGCCTCGCCACCAAACCCACCCAAAATAACATTAAAAAAACTACGATTCATGGCTTTACACATGATGTAGCTTAAAATGGCACCAGAGCTTCCGACTAAGCTACCAGCAATGATCAGCATACTGTTGTTCAAACTAAAACCGATACCCGCTGCTGCCCAACCTGAATAGCTGTTTAACATTGAAACCACCACAGGCATATCAGCACCACCAATTGGAATAATTAATAATACTCCCAATAACAAGCCAATCAAAATAATGGCTAAAAAGCTAGTAGTAGATTGATTCAACCAAAACCCTGCACAAAATGCAATAGCAGCGACACCTAACAATAGGTTAAACGTATGCTGACCTTTAAAGTTGACGGGAGCACCTTGAAACAATCTAAACTTGTACTTACCACTTAACTTACCAAACGCAATCACCGAGCCAGTGAAGGTGACAGCACCAATAAATGCACCTAATGCTAGCTCAATTCGGTTGCCTCCAGGTATGGGCATATCTTTTAACGAAATACCGAATGCCCACGGCTCTACCACTGCTGCAACTGCAATAAAAACAGCTGCTAAACCAATCATGCTATGCATAAATGCAACTAATTCTGGCATTTTAGTCATTTCGACTTTTTGTGCCATAACAGTGCCTGCAGTACCACCAATTAACAGACCTAACAATACCCATGCTAAGCCCATACCACTGCCGCCAGCGAGTTGCACGATGAGAGCTGCGGTCGTGAATACCGCAATGATCATTCCAGCCATACCAAAAATATTACCTCTAATAGAGGTGGTAGGATGAGATAAACCTTTTAACGCTTGAATAAAGAAAATAGAAGCAATTAAATACAAAATAGTGACGACATTCATACTCATTTTATTTGCTCCTGTGCGCTAGTTGCAGAGGGCAACTTTTTTTCTTTTTTCTTGAACATTTCAAGCATACGGCGAGTCACTAAAAACCCACCAAATACATTTACCGCCGCTAGTGCTACCGCAAGTACACCCATGGTACGACCCAAGGTAGTTTCAGTAAGGGCAGCGGCCATCATGGCGCCAATAATGACAATTGCAGAAATCGCATTAGTCACTGCCATTAGGGGCGTGTGCAAAGCAGGAGTTACGGTCCAAACCACATGGTAGCCAACATAAATGGCCAAGACAAAAATAATTAAATTGGTGACAGTTGGGGAAATAATATCCATATAAAACCTTATTAAATAATAGGAGATGATCTTGTCTTAATAACCAACTCTTTTGACTTGATTGTTTTGAGTCATTAAGCAAGCCGCCACAATATCATCATCGGGGTTAATTTCAACCACACCATCTTTGGCCAAAATGAGTTTTAAAAAATCAAAAACATTTCGAGCATATAAATTAGATGCATCAGCAGCTACTAAAGCAGGTAAGTTGGTATGACCCACGATAGTTACTCCATGTTTTTTAACCACTAAATCGGCTTCGCTTAAAGGACAATTTCCACCGTTATTGGGGCCTTTACCAGCGGCAATATCAATAATAACTGAGCCTGGTTTCATGGATTTAACCATTTCTTCAGTAATTAGCGTTGGCGCAGCTCGGCCAGGAATTAAAGCGGTAGAAATGACAACATCTGCTTGTGCAACCCTTTTAGCCACTTCTTGCTGTTGACGTAATAACCAACTTTGTGGCATGGGTTTTGCATAGCCTCCAACCCCCTGAGCTGCTTCTTTTTCTTCTTCAGTTTCATAGGCAACATCAATGAATTTAGCACCCAAAGATTCAACTTGTTCTTTTACGCTAGGCCTAACGTCAGAGGCTTCAATCACCGCACCTAATCTTTTGGCAGTAGCAATGGCTTGTAAACCCGCCACCCCTACGCCTAAGATGACAACACGCGCTGCTTTGACTGTGCCAGCTGCAGTCATTAACATAGGGAAAAAACGCTGATATAAATCGGCCGCAATCATGACAGCTTTATATCCTGCAATATTAGCTTGGGATGATAATACGTCCATACTTTGGGCTCTAGTCGTGCGTGGCGCTGCTTCAAGGGCAAAACTAGTAACACCTGCTTTAGCAATATTTTGTAAACCTTCTTGGTCAAAGGGATTTAACATTCCAACCAAGGTGGCCTTCGGTTTCATTAAGGCTAATTCTGCACTATTAGGCGGTTTCACCTTTAAAACCAGATCACAAGACAATGCCTGCTCCTGCGACACAATGCTAGCTCCTGCTTGTTGGAACATTTCATCTACCATGCTAGCTGAGGTGCCTGCCCCCGTCGTGACCCACACTTGATGGCCTTGGGCAATTATTTTCTTGACCATTTCTGGGCTAAATGCAACTCTTGTCTCTAGTGCCGCAGTCTCTTTTGGCACGCCTATTATGATTCCCATATATGTACTCGGGTTAATTGTTGTATGTAAAGAGTCTGTTGCAGCCTTATAAAAAATTATAAAATAAATAAATAATTTATATAAAATTAATATTTTTATATAAAATTAAATAAAATTGAAATTAATTAATATTAAATAAATTTCTTGAAATTAAATGAATATAAAAAAAAAATAAT
>JALQUL010000022.1 GCA_023260735.1 Limnohabitans sp.
TCGGACGACATACAATTGCTCTTGCTATAGCCAAACGCTGTTGCTCTCCACCTGATAAAGTAATGGGCAGCATCCTTTCTTTGTTAAGTAGTCCCACTTTATCCAGAGCAGCCCTAATCCTTTTGTCCGCTTCCTCACCAAAAATATCGCCTACATAATGAGAATAATAGGCCCAGTTGGTTCCAAATTGAAACTCTAAAGTTATTCCAGTGGTAACGCCTAAGGCAAAGTTAATACCAAATAACTTGCCCCAAAATCGGGTCATATCTTTCCAAATGACATTACCTGTCATGACATAAACACTCTCCATAATGACTAGAAGCCATACCATGCCAATAGTGAGTGGAACAAATAAAAAATGATAAAGTGCGGTTGCTGCAAATTGCAACCTTGATAAATCGACAAGTTGTTCTGAAATCATTTTGAACTTTCTATTTCTGTTGTGCTAACAGGTGACAAAAACTGATTTGCCACTGAGTTTTCATCTACCATCACTTTTTGATCTCGAATAAAAAACCACCATAATGCAATTAGCAGTATTAATTTAATAACAAGTACATAGACCAATTTTTTAACTAGTGTTTTATCTGCTAAATTCATAAACGATTTTGTTTGACAAAACATAAAGTGACACTAGTTGATTGGTAATAAGGCGACTAAGTTAGTATTGAAATTAACTAAAATCAAAACTAAAAATCGCACTGTTTGCATTGCTAAAACACCTACTATATAGAAGCCATTTGAGCTACTATTGATTTAAATCAGTTTGCTAATAATATTTTTATCTGATTTAAAAAACAACGTTTTAGCTTCACCCTTCTAAAAATTTTTCACCTAAAAAAGTTTTAATTGGGTTTCCTCTTAAATTGTTGCATTCTTCTTTGTGCTTTATCTCCTTTTAGTTTTAAAGCTTGCATTGCATTTAATAATAGTTTTTTGATCAACTCCCCTTGTAATTATGGTGCGCCCATTTTCTTGCTGTACCATGAGGTAAAGACCATCAATTTTCTTCACCGTTATTTGAGCTAGGTTGTACCCAATAAGAATAATCACCTCTTGGTCCAGGAATCACTATGACTCCTACATTGCTAGCACTGGCGCCTTTTCGATGCAAAAATCCACTCCTTAAAGAGCTACTAGTTGCTTCAATAAAATTATGAAACTGATCAAGAAAAATCTCATAATGACAAGCTAAACGATTGGCAATTGTGGTGGCAATTATTCTGCAATTGAGCTTGTCATATTTCAGGGCTCAATCATGATCTAACCAATCATTTTGTCAGGTAACGTGTTGCGATATTAGAAGCGAATCTAGCCCATTATGATTCCACTTGAGGACATGACTTTTTAATATCATTTCATCCAAACCTCTAAAACCGCTATGAACCATTAATATTAAATTTTGCTTTAAATTATTGTTGTCATTGTCAATTTCATCGACTGCTTGGATTTCTACAACATGATTGCCACCACCAATCGTTCCTAAACTTGTACACCACTGATTGCATAATTAGAGGTGAAATATTGAACCTGTTCAAATAAGGTGTGTAAAAAATTGCCCATCGTTTTATTTCTAAAAATAACCAACAAATGGAGCCAGCCTATTAGATGAAATCATCTACTACTGTGCCTGCCGAGCATTGTGAATAAATAACAGTTTTGAAACAGCTTTATGGTTGTGAAGTAATTACTACTAAAAAATTCTGCCAACCAAGATACCAACATTCAGCTCAAGAAAGCTACTAAAAAAGTCAACAGGGATGGCATTTTAAAAATACAACTTTTGTTTAGGGTAATACAGTTAAGTTCACCTCTTGTTGCTCAATAACCTCTCCTATTACCGCAGCTTGTGCAAAACCAAATTGCTCAAAAATCACAAGTACCTGCTGCGCTGTATCGGGACTACAAGCCACCAATAAACCGCCACTGGTTTGTGGATCTGAAACAATGGCTTGAGCAATAGCGGGTAAATGTGAATCTAAACTAATTTCTGCCCCATAGCCCAACCAATTACGACCCGAAGCCCCGGTAATACATGACTGCTCGGCAAGCGAAATGGTTTGAGCTAACAGTGGCAATTTTGACCAATTCATTTGCACCGTGGCATGGGCCCCTCTGGCCATTTCTAGTGCATGACCTGCAATACCAAATCCAGTCACATCTGTTAGAGCATGTACGCCATCTAAAGCGGCTAATGCAGGTCCTGGTAAATTAAGCTGAGTAGTAGAGGCTATCATGTCTTGATAACCTTGATCATTTAACATGGCCTTTTTAAGGGCGGCCGAATAAATGCCTACACCTAATGGTTTGCCTAAAATCAGTACATCACCCACTTTCGCTTGACTATTGCGCTTTACCTTTTTAGGATGAATTAAGCCCATAGCAACAAGGCCATAAATCGGTTCAACCGAATCAATGCTATGGCCACCCGCAATAGGGATTCCAGCTTGCTGGCATACTGATTGGCCACCTTGTAATATTTGCCCAATGGTTTCGAGTGACAATACCTTAATGGGCATACCCACTAATGCTAAAGCCATAATCGGAGTTCCCCCCATTGCATATACATCAGACAAGGCATTGGTGGCGGCTATACGCCCAAAGTCATAAGGATTATCGACAATAGGCATAAAAAAATCAGTGGTAGCAATTAAGGCTTGCTCTTCGTTTAACTGATACACAGCAGCATCATCTGAGGTTTCTATGCCAACCAATAACTGTGGCGGAATCATCATGCCAGAGGTATTTTTTAGAATTTCAGCTAAAACACCTGGTGCAATTTTGCATCCACAGCCCCCACCATGCGATAAAGAACTTAAACGAGGTTCAGTGGCTGGTGTTAATTCATTATTTGCTTGGATATTATGGGTACTCATCATTTTTATTTCCTTGATAGTTGAGTGAAAGTGTAACGGCTTTAAGCTCATATTTAAAACATCATTTTTTATTAAATGGTGTTGTAGATTTACATTTCCTTGCAACTCGTCGGGTTTTCACTAGGTGATTTTTAGCACTCGAGTCTTAGGAGTGCTAATATATAGGTATTCAGAAAAAGGAGTTCATATGTCTTCTGTTTCAGCGGTATTACCTACAAAATCAAATCAAAACCAGTTACCCAGCGCCAATGCTTGGAATTTAATTCCACCCATCGGCAATATTGACGCCTATATTAGTGCGGTTAATCGCCTGCCTATGCTCTCCCTAGAAGAGGAAATTAACTTTGCCACTCGCCTCAAAGAACAAAATGATATTGAAGCTGCTGGTAAATTGGTTTTATCACACTTACGCTTAGTGGTTTCAGTAGCTCGTAAATATTTAGGTTACGGCCTTCCTCATGCCGACCTTATTCAAGAGGGTAATGTGGGCCTAATGAAAGCAGTTAAACGTTTTGACCCTACCATGGGTGTACGCCTAGTTAGTTACGCGATGCACTGGATTAAAGCCGAAATTCATGAGTACATTCTCAAAAATAATAGAATGGTGAAAATTGCCACCACTAAAGCGCAACGCAAGTTATTCTTTAACTTGCGCTCTATGAAACAAGGCTATAAATCTGATGCTATTGACGGTGATAGCCATCGCGACGCGCTTAATGACAAAGAAATTGATGCAATGGCAGAGGAACTCAACGTTAAACGTGAAGAAGTTATAGAAATGGAAGCGCGTTTTTCTGGAGGTGATGTAGCACTTGACCCTGTAGCATCTGATGATAATGAAGACGCTTACGGTCCGATTGCTTATTTATCAGATGCGACTCAAGAGCCCACTTATGTGATTGAAAATCATCAACGTGATATTCTAGCCACTGATGGTATCGCTGCTGCAATGGCACAACTTGATGAAAGAAGTCGCCGGATTGTTGAAGAGCGTTGGTTAAAAGTCAATGATGACAGCTCTGGTGGCATGACACTACATGATTTAGCTGCACAATACGGTGTAAGTGCCGAACGTATCCGACAAATCGAAGTAGCCGCCATGAAAAAAATGCGCAAGGTCTTGTCTGAATATCAATAATAGATAACTTGATAGTTAGCTTTATTCGAGTTTTCAATAAAAAACGCAGTCCTTCAGACTGCGTTTTTTTATTTTTCGGCTAATAATATTTCAATGTCATGAGTTAAATCGGCTATCTTATTAGCTCCGCTACTGGGCCTTGTATAAAGCCTCACACGACCTTGGGTGTCGTACATAAAGCTACTTGCCGTGTGATTAAGGGTGTAGCTACCAGCTGTTTGCCCTGGCTCTTTAATCGCTACAATTTTAAATTGTTTGGCCAAACTGGCTACATCTTGAGGCTTTGGAATGAGTGCCATAAAGCTACTATCAAAATTACCCATATAGGCTTTTAAAATATCAGGTGTATCGCGTTCAGGATCTAAAGTAACAAATATAACTTGCAACTTATCGGCCTTGCTTCCTAAAGCTTTTTTAACCGCTACCATATCCATCATAGCGGTAGGACAGACGTCAGGACATTGGGTATAACCAAAAAACATAACGACCACTTTGCCTTGGAAGTCTTTTATAGTGTGTCTTTGGCCATTTTGATCAGGAAGGTCAAAATCTTTGGCATGTTCTGCCCCTGTAATATCAATAGATTTAAATGGTGTGCTATTTCCCAGAACTGACGACAAACCGGTAGAAGCAGGCCCATTGTCTTGTTTTGTATTAGAGTCAGTAGGAGAACAGGCTATAAGGCACAATCCAATTAAAGCAATTAAGCTAGTTTGAATTAGGGTTTTAAATGGTAAAGACATAATGATCAATTAATAATGCAGCGAACAATAAACATAAATGAATCAGTGAAAACCTAAAAGTTTTACGGGCTAATACATCTGAATAGTTTCGCCATAACGCAAATGCATAAGCAAAAAATCCAATACTAACCGCTACTGCCACTACTAAATACAACCAAGAACTCATACCATAAGCAAAAGGCATTAAACAAGCCGCCAACAATACCAGGGTATAAAGCATTATTTGTAAACGTGTAAATTCACTACCATGGGTAATCGGTAACATAGGCAAACCCGATTTACGATAGTCTTCTATACGGTACAAAGCAAGTGCCCAAAAATGAGGTGGTGTCCATAAAAAAATAATTAAACATAAAATCAAAGACTCGGGGCCAACTTCACCGGTTATTGCCGCCCAACCTAAAACAGGTGGCATAGCCCCAGAAGCACCACCAATTACAATATTTTGTGGAGTTAATGGTTTTAAAATCAAAGTATAAATTACTGCATACCCTACAAAAGTAGCAAATGTTAAATACATGGTGAGTGGATTAAGACCCCAGTACAACACAGCAGAGCCAATTGCACATAAAACACTCGAAAAGATAAGTGCTTGTAAATCGCTTAACTGACCCTTTGCAGTAGGCCTCCAAGCCGTTCTTTTCATTTTGGCATCAATACCTTTTTCAACCAAACAATTGAAAGCAGCTGCGGCTCCAGCCACCAACCAAATTCCTAGGCAAGCCAATCCAATTTGTCCTAATTGGCTACTATTAGGCCAACCAGGAATAGCCAAAACCATTCCGATAAGTGCACAAAATACGATAAGTTGCACCACTCGAGGCTTGGTTAGTGCGTAAAACTGTTGAAAAACATTCATAAAAATAAAGTGAAAACTTATAAGAATTTTGACTGAAATTGTGGATTTTGCTGCCAATGACTAAAACAAACACGTGACATGATAAAAACCAAACTTGCAGCACCAGCTGTATGTAATAAGGCTGCTAATAAGGGCCAGTCTAAAATAACATTACTTAAACCAGTTAAAAATTGCAGGCTGACAACAATGGCCAGCCATGTTGCGTGATGAGTTTGTTGAATCTTTTTTAGATGAATAATTAAGTAAATAAATAGTGCAATTAAAAAATAAGCCATTAATCGATGGGCATAGTGAATAGCGACTAAGGCTTGAAAACTTAATAACTCTCCAGATGCTGTTTTACCTAAATCTCTAAATAAACTAAAACCATTACGCCAATCCATTTCTGGCCACAAACTACCATGGCACAAAGGGAAGGTATTACATGCTAAAACAGCATAATTAGTACTCACCCATGCACCTAATGCAATTTGAATGAACAAGACTAAAAAACTAAAATAAATTAAAAATGGCTTCCACTTCACGCGTTCAATTTGAATGTAATGATGCGGATTCGCTAATTGATGTTGTACAGAAAGTAATATCAATAAAATTAAAGCTGTGATTAAATGCAAAGTCACTATAAAAGGATACAGTTTCCAAGTAACTGTGAACGCACCAAAAGCACCTTGTAAACAAACCGCTAATAAAGTAAGTGTAGGCCACCACGGACTGATCACTAATTTGGTACGCTCTTTCCAGGCTAAGCCAGTTAAAACCAATATTAAAGTCCCCACCAACATTGCTAAATAGCGATGAATCATTTCGATCCAAGCCTTCGATAGTGTGACTGGACCAGTTGGCATTTCAGCTTCAGCCTGTTTGATAGCTTCTAATGCACCTATTGGACTTGCATGACCGTAACAACCTGGCCAATCGGGACACCCCAAACCAGAATCGGTAAGTCGAGTGAACGCACCAAAAACAATTAAGTCAAAGCATAAAAATAAAGTAACAGCCGTTAGGCGGTAATATCGACTAGTAATTTGGCTATCTTTGCTCTTAACCCACCACCAAGCCAAGGGTCCGGACGCCAACACAATAGCTAAACAAATCAGTTTAAGCAAAGGAGTCAAGTTGTAAAGATCAATACTCATTTTAGTGGTGTATTTTGAACATCTGAAGCACGACCTGCAGTATCCCATGAGGCAGTACTTCGAAGTACTTTTTCAATATCTTTTTTTACTTTTGCAGCATTAGCCATATCGGGTTGGGGAGGGAAACGCATCATCCAATTACCTATTGGATCGACTAAATACAAGTGATCGGACAAGTTTTTTTGACTGGAAGCATCTAACCAAGTGGTCAATTGAGCATGAGAAATTCTCAGTACTGTGGCTGTTTTTAAGGCTGGTAATAAAGCCTTATCAATTTCAGCTTCATCAGTGATCAACCAGAGCCATTCAACTCTGTCTTTATCTTTGCCTAGTCCTTCTCGCAGTTGTCTTTGTAAATACAAATGATGTTGGCACTGGGCATTACAAGCAGCACCTGAGACACTAATCAATAACCATTGGTCCTTAAGACTTTGCAAATTAACAGCATTACCATTTAAATCTTGAGCCATTAAACTAGGGATAGGTTTTTGTGGTTCAATTAACTCTCCGTAATTAAGCCTACCCTCTGGGCGAATAAAATAATAAGTAATATAAGAGGCAATAACGGGTGCAGCACAAAGCAATAACACCACCATCATTTTGAATCGTCCAGCTTTTGTTCT
>JALQUL010000205.1 GCA_023260735.1 Limnohabitans sp.
TATTAAACGGAAAAACTTACGCTTTACAAGCATCAGGTGACTTTAATGGTGATGGCAAAAAAGATTTGATCTTACGTCATACGGGTAATGGTCGAGCTGTCATCGCCTTAATGAATGGGTCGTCTGTGATTTCACAAGGAACCATTAGCACAGTACCCAAAACATATGTAGCCGTCGCAGCTGGTGATTTCAATAAAGATGGTTATGAAGATATCTTATGGCGCAATTCTGCTGGAGTAATGTTTATATCGTATATGTCTGGAAGCAGTGAAATTGCTCGAAGTGGAAACTTAAATATATCGGCAGCCATTAAATTGCAAGGTGTTGCTGACTACGATGGCGATGGTATTGATGATTTGTTATTAAGAGCACCTAACGGTTATATTTACACTTTGTTAATGACAACAGAGGGTGCTTATTGGTTAGCCATTGCAATTGCACCTAACAATTATCAAATCGTTGGTATAGGTGACTACACCGGTGATAGTCAAAACGATGTTTTATTTAGAAACACAAAAACTACTTTGTTAACCTTGTTAACAAGTCCCACTACTGTAAGTAGTCAGTTAATGAATAGCACAGGTGGTTTGGCCTCCAATCAAGTGATTCAAAAGTCAGGTGATTTTGATGGTGATGGAAAGGCTGATTTATTATTAAGACATTCAACAAAAGGTACTTTAATAAAGGCAAGTTTAGAGCCTAGTAATGGAAATATCATTATTGGTTATTCGGGTGTATTAGGTACTGTACCAGTGAGTTTTGCTGCTCAATAAAATACCTTCAATCTTGAAAAAACACTAATTCAATAGCAAAAACCAAACTGTGGTAAAACTGCCAAGGTTTGGTTTTTTGACCTATTAAATCTAGTAAGAAAAAATAAGAAATGTCTGTTTTTAATCAAAGTTAAAGTTTTAAGTTTCAAATTTAAGCGCGGTTACGCTAAAAATTTCCCAATTAAGGTAAATTAATGCTAATTACCAGTTGATTTTTCATAATCAATTGGTAATTGGAACCTATTAGGCTTTTATTGGGATGGTGTTTTTAATCTGCTAAAAAAGTCTTATAAGGTTGCTCAACTTGAGTACATTCTTTAGGGCTACTTTATGTTATCTACATCAATCAATAAAATTGCAAAAATATTGGCATTGGCTGGTGTTGTACTTACACTTTATGCCTGCGGTGGTTCTGAATCAAACACAAGTGTGAGTAGCAACCTAGAAAATGCTGGTTTAGCAAGCTCTGATTTAAGCAATAAACAAATGATTCTTACCTCTGAATTAGGACGTACAGATGGCGAAATCTTGCGGGCCCTAACTCCAGAGCAGTTAAGAAGAGAAGCTGAGTCTCTTGCTCAATTTAATAAGTTGGTAGCCGAACAAGAAAATGTAAAAGGTTTTATTGTTCAATACAAAGATAACCCAGATACAGTGGCAAGCCCTAATAATCCTGTTTTTACAATGGGTGTTAGTGCTTCAAGTAACACCTTAACTCAATCAATATTGCAAACTAAAGTCACTCGATTGAATCAATCGGTTGGTAAACATGGTCTTCAACTGCAGCTACAAGCCAATACGGTAAACAATGCTTCGGTATTAGCGAGTAATGTTGCTATGACGCAAGCAAAAGCTCAAAAAATATCGGCCGAGATATTGGCTCAAGACAGCACCATAGAATATATTGAACCCGATTTGAATCTTAAAAGAACATCTACTCCAAGCAGCTTCGAATTAACAGAATTGTGGGGCTTAAAAACAAGTTCTGACTACGGAACTAAGGCCGATCAAGTTTGGCCTGTAGTCACTGGAAACGGCACAGTAGTCGCTGTACTTGATACTGGCTATTTGCCACACGAAGATTTAAATACACAATACGTCAAAAACAATGGCGTGGTAGCAGGCTACGATTTTATTAGTAATAACTCTATTGCCAATGACCTTAACCCTGGTCGCGACGCAGACCCTCTAGACACCGGAGATACATGCGGGTCAGACCCCAGCAGTTGGCATGGTACTCATGTAGCGGGCACTATTGCTGCTGCCAATAACGGGATTGGTATTACTGGTATGGCCTATAACGCCAAAATTTTGCCTGTGCGTGTTTTGGGCAGATGCGGTGGTTTGTTAAGCGATGTAGCTGCCGCTATTGTTTGGGCCGCAGGTGGTACCGTTAAAGGTGTACCTACCAATATTAATCCTGCTAAGGTAATTAATTTATCTTTGGGCGCTGCTTCTAAAACTTGCAGTGCTACCATGAGTAACGCCATTAAAACAGCCAATTCTTTAGGTGCTGTAGTAGTGGTGGCAGCTGGCAACGACTCCATGAATGTTAAATATGCCACACCAGCCAATTGTCCAAGTGCGGTTACTGTAGCGGCCACCAATTACCGTGGCGATTTGACCTGGTGGACTAATTACGGGCTTGGTGTAGATGTATCTGCGCCAGGTGACCAAATTTATTCTACCTATAATGCAGGTAGTACTACAGCTGGAGCAGATGCGTATGAGTTTTTAAGCGGCACTTCAATGGCAGCACCGCATGTGGCTGCATTGTATGCAATGGTATTTGAGGTCAATCAAACATTAACGCTTAAAGAGCTTGATTTAGTCGTCAAGCTCACCACTAATCATTTCTCAAGCGATGATGGTTTTGTTGACTCGGGTGGTACAGGCATTATTGACGTAGCAAAAACTGTGAGTTCGTTAACTAAGCAAAAAATTTGGCGAACAAAAGGTGATTTTAACGGAGATGGTATTTCAGATCTTTTATGGCGAAACATGAAAAATGGTTCAACTAAAATCTCTGATGTAACCACTACTGCACTTGATACCAATGAAATTTTTTTACTACCAAACAGTGTGCCTTATCAAGACCCTATGTTTCGTATAGAGGCCACAGCTGATTTTAACGGCGACAAAAAAAATGATATTGTTTGGCGTAATACGGGTACCGCTTTAACCAGAACCACCACCTTTAACGGCAGATGGTCAACAGGCCATAATGATTTTGGTTTTAACAATGCCCCCTATATTGACAGAAGTTATGTGGCCCTTGGTGTAGGCGATGTTGACAACGATACATTTAACGATATTTTATGGCGCAATA
>JALQUL010000229.1 GCA_023260735.1 Limnohabitans sp.
GATTCAGCCACTACTTTTGCACCAGTCGCCTTATCAAGACTAATAGCCTCTACTGGGCAAGCATGTAAACACCAAGCCTCGTCACACTGAGTACAGGTATAGGGTACTTTTTTGCCGGTGTGATGAAAATCAAAAACTTTAATACGTGATTTGGCGGTAGCAAAGGTGCCGTAGTTTTCAAAAGAACAAGCCATTTCGCACTGGAGGCAACCAGTACATTTATCGGGATTGATGTGCAACACTTTTTGCATAAGTAACTCCAGTGTGTGACGGGTAGAAAAATTTTAGTCTTGTTAAATCATAAGAAGCTGGTATGCTTTAGTTATGAAATTGACTTCATACCTATTGTTCTACAACATACCCATATTAGATTTAGGGTTTTCCCTGAAAGTAAAAAGTGAAACAAAACTTTTCTCAATTTGCGACACTTTAAACGCTACCTAACA
Organism: Limnohabitans sp.; assembly: GCA_023260735.1. GTDB lineage: Bacteria > Pseudomonadota > Gammaproteobacteria > Burkholderiales > Burkholderiaceae_C > JALQUL01. The sequence goes on from JALQUL010000229.1 coordinate 447, forward strand.
ATCTAAATACTTGACAAAATTAATTGGTTTTCAAGCACTATGTCACCACATCAGCATCGACTTCAAACAATTGAGCAAGCCAGAAATCAAGTTTTACAAAACCAAGCACCCACATCGCATTCGATACAAAACCCAAAAGAACTGATTGCCCCTTGGGTGCTTAGATCATGGCAACGCTGTTTGCAACAACAGCTTCGTCCTAACCACAAACCATTTTTTAACCCTGTAAGTCAAGCACAAATCAAACGAATACAAGCCGATAACCACCATCTCATTCAGGCTGCTATGCCAGTGCTTGAGAGCCTTAGTCATACGCTTGCTAAAACACGTTATTTTGCAGTGCTGACCAATACAATGGGTGATGTCATTGCAGCACACGGACCCATAGATCAATCTGACCCGGCTGCCGAACGTATTACCCGAGTGGGAGTCAATCTATCTGAGGCAGCCATAGGCACAAGTGCAATAGGTTCGGCACTCATTGAACAACAAACTGTTTGGTTACACCGAGGCGAACATTTTTTTAACGAAACTAGCCTGTATAGTTGCGCAGGAGCACCCTTATACGGTAGTAAGGGTGAGTGTGTAGGAATGCTAGATTTAACCGGCATCATGGCAGAAGAAAGACGCGAACTTTGCCATTTAGTCGAGCAAGCAGCCGGAAACATTCAAAACCAATTAGTGTTAGCTGTACCACATCAAGTTGTATTAAGATTTAACTGGCCAGGACAAAGCCTCATGAACAGCCAAGATGCAATTGTATGCCTTGATTCAACTGGTTTTATTCAATCAAGTAATAAACAAGCTAGGCATATGTTAGGACTAGACGCATTTCAAACTCAGAACCATTCTGAATCACCTCATTTTCAGGATTTATTTGCCACCGACCAAGCCTGTGTAATGGATGCCGCCAATGAAGATATGCAATTATTATGCCTGCCCTTATGGAGTGGCCTTTGCGTAGATGCAGTCGCCCTATTACCCCATCAGCATACTCAATTAAACAGCACTTCTTATGCAAAGCTGCAGCCCATCACTAGAGCTACAACTATTCCCGAGCAGAAAAAAGCTCAACAAGGACTCAAAGAAGTGGAAAGTGAATTAATCGCCAAAACTCTGCGGCAATTAAAGGGAAATGTAGCGCAAACTGCAAAGGCATTAGGCATTAGTCGCGCCACTATTTATCGAAAATTAAAATAAGATTAATTAATTTGCTGAAGGAAAAAACAACTGTTGACCGTTAATTTTGTAGGCTGCAATATGAGCTTGACCCTCTTTTGAAATTAACCAGTCAACCCATTTTTGTGCTAAAGCTGTTTTCACTTGTGGATGCTTTTTATTACTCACAATCATCACTGAGTACGGATTAAATAAGCGCTTATCGCCCTCCACTAAAATAGACATTCCGGCATTGTTTTTGAAGTTAAGCCAGGTTCCACGATCAGCAACTAAATAGGCCTGTGTACTCGCCGCAATATTGAGAGCGGGCCCCATTCCACAACCGCAGGACTTCAATTGAGTCATGCTTGTTGGATCAATATTAGCCATCGCAAAATAACGTTGTTCAGCTGCATGAGTACCACTTTTATCACCCCTTGAAATAAATGGCGCTTGTGCTTTTGCTAATGCAGTTAAGGCTTTCACCATATCTTTACCTTTGGCACCCGCCACATCAGAAGTAGGACCTATTAATACAAAGTCGTTGTACATGACGCTATAGCGTTTATCAGAAAAACCTTCCTCTACAAATTTTTTCTCGGCAACTTCATCATGCACGAAAGCAATATCAGCATCACCTCGACGAGCTAAATCTAAAGCTTGACCAGTGCCTAAGGCAACTACTTTGACATCAATACCAGTGACCCTTTTAAATTCAGGTAATAGGTGTGCAAATAAACCCGATTGCTCGGTAGAGGTAGTTGAAGCTACTACTATACTTTCTGCTTTTGCTAATAGTGCGACAGAAAATGTCGCTATAACAGCTAAAACTTTAAAAGAAAATTTGCCCTTAATTTTTCGCATAGAAGTGCTCATGTAATAAATTCCTCGTTTAATAAATCCTGCACAGGCAGGGGAAATGATGGCCATAATTGAACATTAAAAAAATCAGAATGAGAAAGATCTAGAATGATTTTTCCTTTATCTACAAAAATAACTCGGGTCGCCAACTTTTTAACTTGGCTTAGTTGATGACTCACTAACACCAAGCTAGTTTGAGGATGGAGTGAAAAATCTAACATAAGTTGTTCTATTTCCCGCTTTGATTGACTATCTAAACTAGCGGTTGGCTCGTCTAACAACCACAGCTGGGGCTCACTTATCCAAGCTCTTGCTAAGGCCAGACGTTGTTGTTGACCACCCGATAAACTTCGACCCGACTGATGACAATGATCTAATAAGCCTACTTTTGCTAAAGCTAACAAAGCCTTTTTCTTAGCTAAAATCCAGCTCTGACCTCGCCACCATAAACTTAAAGCAATTTGTGTTTGCAAATGAAAACGCATGACATAAGGTTTTTGAAAAACTATTGCCAAACGCAAATTAGTCATTACATTTCTTTGGCCAGTAAATGGACTAGATTGTGCTAACACCCTTAATAAACTACTTTTGCCTGCACCATTAGGTCCAATTATGGCAATTCGCTCACCTGTACGGATTGATAAATTAATTTCTGACAGAATACTTTTTTGGGCTTTAGTTAAACTAACATTCTGAAGTGCCAATAATTCAATATGGTTGAACATTTTTAATCCTTCACTAATGCCGGATGCCATGATTTAAACAAGGCCATCAATATGTGAAGGAAAAAAACCAAGCCCAACAACACTATACCTAAAGCTAAGGCAAGAGCCAAGTCACCCTTACTTGTTTCTAATGCTATCGCAGTCGTCATCACCCTAGTAAAGCCATCAATATTGCCACCTACAATCATTACTGCACCTACCTCTGCAATAGCCCTACTAAATCCAGCAACCATCACTAACAGCATAGCTTCTCTAAAATCCCAAATTAATACTAGTGCTCTAGCCAAAGGGCCAGCTCCCATCGCTTTTAATTGTTCTTGCACATCCATTTCTGGACTTTTAACGGCCCCATTAGCCAACGCAATCATAAGTGGTAAAATAAGCAAAGCTTGTGCTAAAACCATGGCCTTTATAGAAAACAACCAACCCAAATGACCTAGCGGCCCCGACCTCGACAACAACAAATAAACCAAAAGTCCCAACACCACCGAAGGCATTGCTAACATAGCATTTAAAACCAATTCGCAAAATGGCTTTAATTTAAAATCAGTACTCGCAATTAGTGCACCTAAAACAATCGCCAAAGGTGCTGAAAATAAAATAGATAAACCGCTAACTGTTAATGAGCGAATCACAATTTCCCAAAGTGCAGAATCAAGCGTTAAGATAAGATGGTAGGCCACCAATAGACTGTCTGAAAAAGTATTCATAGGGGTGCCATCTTAAATGTTTCAATTCCTTTTGACCATATGAACTATCGTGCATAAGTTAAGCCTCTCCTACCAATTACATTCACTTGAGTCTGCTACTAAAATAGCGAAAACTCTCGCTGATAAAAATGATCCCCAATTACCAGCTTGGTCCGCGCCCCTTGCCAACAATCGATTAAGCAATCCCTTAATTGATTTGTTATATGCCGTGCATAGCCATGGCTCTATTGCAGCAGCAGCAAGGCATTTGGGATTTTCCTACCGTCATGTTTGGGGTACTTTGAAACAATACGAAACTTCATTGGGTTTTGCGCTTGTTTCCTGGGAAAAAGGGCAATCAGCCCAATTAACCGAATTTGCCAACAAACTATTATGGGCCGAAAGACAAGCCCAAGCCCGATTAGCGCCAGCTATTGAATCTTTGCACAATGAACTCGAACGCTGTTTTGCTGTAGCTTTCGATCCCAACACATTGCTGTTAAGTGTTGCGGCTAGTCATGATGAAGGTCTGAGCCACTTACGCCAATGGTGTGCAGAGCAAAGCAAGGCCTTGCAACTCGATATTAGTTTTGTGGGTAGCGTAGAGGCCATCAAACTTTTATCTGCAGGCCAAGCCTTAATGGGTGGGTTTCATACCGTTTTAGGTGTTACTTCAAGCACTAATGCCAGTCAACTTGCTTTTCAACCACATCTACATCCTAAGCAACAATGTCTTATTGGATTTGCTATGCGCAGTCAAGGTTTAATGGTCGCTAAAGGCAACCCCTTACAGATTCAATCTATTCAAGATTTAGTAAAACCTAATTTAAGATTTGTGAATAGAGCGCAAGGCACAGGAACTCGATTGCTACTTGATCAGCTCTTACAACAATTCAAAATTGAGTCTCATCAAATACGAGGTTACGAAACAATTGAGCCCTCACATGCCGCAGTTGCCCAAGCTATTGGCGGTGGCCTAGCCGATGTAGGATTAGGCATTGAGGCTTCTGCAAGAGCCAAAAAATTAAGTTTTATTCCTGTAATTCAAGAGCATTATTTTTTAGTTTGCAACCAAACTGCACTTACCCATGAAAGTGTGAAAAACCTATTACACCTTATGCAATCACCCGAATGGCAAAATCATATTAACCAAATTCCAGGTTACCAAAGTTATTTTTGTGGCGAGGTTTTAGATATGGCCAGCACCTTAAGATGGTGGCAAGAATAAATATTGAACAACCAACAAGTAGCACTTTGGTTTTATGTGAATAAGGCCAAATACCCAAGCTAATTTTTAATTCAAATCGCTAAGGCGAGTTGATACCCACTTAGCCATGCGCCTTGCACTTTGCCGCCGTTTAGCCAGTCACCACATAAACCAATTTGTAACTTAGAATCCCAAGCATAACCATTAAGTATTGCAGCGGTATTGTCTAAATTGGCATACTTCCAACGATGCAAAGTAAGCGAGGTAGTTTTTAGATGACAAGGATTATTAGCTGTTGCATCCATATCCAAGCCTTTATCCAATAACACCCACTGTTCGAATGCTTTTAACATTTGATCCTGAACCCATCGTGGATCTTTTTCTAAATGCTCTTCACTCCATTGTGCGCTTGCATGGAGCAACCATGTAGGTGACCCCATACGCTCTGGTTTATGACTGTTAAAAGCAATCCAACTAAGTGGCCCTTGATTAACAAATGCAGCATTAAAACTCAGCTGTGGTGAGGTTTCAAACTGTACCATTAATGCAAAACAGGGTGTCATATTGATATTGCATGTAGCTGCTAATAACTGATTATGCGGGCTAATTAAAGGGTGAGCTTGGGGTGCAGGTATAGCAAAAATAACAACATCAAAAAATGACTGAATATCTTGTTGTTCAAGGCTTGTGAGTTGCCACTGTTGACCCACTTTGTTGATCTGACTGATAGTGAGAGACGTTAAAATATTCACGCCTTTATTTTTTAACTCTTGTTCAAGATATTTGGCTGGAGCTGTCATACCAGGTAACCCCACATATCGAATAATATTATTTTTTTTGGCTGGTCCCGAATTAGACCCCTCTAAACCTTGTTCTTGAGTAGCCTCCTTAGCACGTGAACTCCCCCCTAAAACTGCAGGTGCAATATTCCATACGGTTACCACTTTGGCATCTAGCCATGTTTGAATTTGATTGGCAAATAACGAATCGTTGCAAGTAAAGTACTGAGCCCCATGATCACAAAAACCCTGATCCAATCTTTTAGTACTCATGCGGCCCGCTACACCTTTACTTTTATCAAATACCGTTACAAGGTGACCTTGCTGATGTAGTTGAGTAGCACAACTAAGCCCCGATATACCTGCCCCAATAATTGCAATTTTTTTGCTCGAAAAAGAGTTATTTTGAGTAGGCATCATAGAGGAGTTAAAAAATGAATATCAAGCTATTATGGAGTGGTTTTAGGATCTTTCTGTGAAGCAGATTGATCAACCCAAATTAATTTTTCGGTATTAACACCAATACTTTTGGCTTGAGCCACTAATTGTGCTCTTAACTCAGGGCTCAGGGTTTTATCTCTAGATAACAACCAGAAATAATCAAGATCACTGCCCACCACTAATGCCCAACGGTAGTCAGGGTCTAATGCAAATACATGATAACCACCATAAAATGGACCAAAAAATGAAACCTTTAATGATGGAACATTAGGATTACCTAAAGGCAATGCTTTTCCAATGGCTTGGCTCCATTCATTTTTATTAGTGTCATAACCGCGGTTAAGTACTTGAATACTACCATCTGGATTCACTGTGTAATTGGCAGATGTGTGAGTCATACCTTTTTCAAACGAATGGTCGAGTCTAGCAACTTCATACCAAACTCCTAAGTAACGTCGCAACTCAAATTGGGGAACTACAGATACCCCTTTAGGTGGGCTAGTAGAACAAGCCACCAAACTAAAAATACCAGCTAAAAAAATTGCTTTAATGAAAGGTACCAACACAAACTATTCCTTTGTAAATGAAAGAACTGTTGACTCAATCAAAAGTGTTTTGTTGACCAAGGTCAAGCAAACAAAAAATTAATTCTAGCAATAGTAACAAAAATATTACGCATGAAAAGATTCTAATTTTAAGACCTTATGTACTCAAGCACATTTTGGCGCAGACCAAATAACGTGCCCGTCAATAATTCTGTGTAAACACCACGGGCTTTAAGAGATTATGTTTTTATACCATTTCACTTAATTCGAGTGTACAACAATTATGTGCAACTCGCCTAGTTAAAGCTCAAACTCTTACACCCCTAGCGCGCATTTGTAAACGGTTATGCTCGCGCAAAGTATATAAATAAAGACTTTCAACTTTCTCTCTGGCCCATGGTGTTTTACGTAAAAACTTCAGGCTTGAGTTAATGCTTGGGTTATCTATAAAACATTTAATTCGAATCAACTGACCCAACTCTTGCCACCCATAATAATTCACTAAATCGGTTACTATTTTTTCAAGGGTTAATCCATGTAAAGGATTATTGGTTTGTTTAACTATAGTACTTGCTTGAGATTTTGATTTGGTTTGTTTTTCTGGTTCAGGCTCATCCAGAGAAGGAGCATGCTGCACCACCACTTGTACAGATTCAGATGTGGGGCTAATCAAATCCTTCACATTGTTTTTGTCTGGCAACATATTCAACTCCATTTTAAAACCTAATTGCTTTGGCCACTTTAGCAAAAGTCGAGGCAAACAAATAAGTTAGAGGCTTAAAAGCCCCCACAAGATTGTTTTACCTACTAGCCCAAGGGCTACGACTATTTTTGTAATTTAGCTGCTTTTCCACGCAATGGAATTGCCGTCACAATCGTGGCTCTTACAGGGTCAATTGTTACCGGTTTTGGCGGAGAAGTATCTTTTTTTGGTTTTTTAACCATTTTGTTATTATTTTGTTGACCTTTTGCCATGATGATTCCTTTAATGAGGCTACTAAAAAAACAATTTTACTACTCGCACGTCAATATTTTGAGTTTAAACTACAAAATTAATGAAGCATTAAATAAAACATCTTGTTAAAAATGTTACTTTTAGTTAAAAAGGACTTTTTGTAACTTTATTCAAACTAAAACCAAAAATACTACTACGGTAGTATTAATCACAAAACAAAATGCTCGTTTTTGTTAATAAACAAATAGAAAATTTGTCGCATTTATAATTTGAAATCATGCATAGTAGTTCACAATTAGCTAGTGCTTTTTTAACAAAGCAGCCTCGTTTAAAAATCAAGGAAACCCTCAATGTCTAATGCATTTATTGAAATTTTTCATCTGATTATTCAATCTGCTACGTCGCTTTTGGTCGCAGCTTGTATCTTACGTGCCTATA
>JALQUL010000199.1 GCA_023260735.1 Limnohabitans sp.
AGAAAAAGATCGTTTCAAAATCGTCTACGACGATCTCATGACGGCTTAAAAAGCGTCGAACTAACCCCCACCTTTTTCCATTTTTTAATGCACGTTGACACGTGCAGGGGAGAAAGTTTTGTCAGCCATTTTTGATTTTAGCAAGGAAACAGATATGAGCAATGTTCACACCCCAAGAGACTACTCAGCCATAGCGAAAAATTTGAACTTTCCCACTCAGGCATTCATAAATGGTCAATTTTGTGATTCAATTTCGGGTGAGACTTTTGCTTCTGTTAATCCTGCCACTGGTGCTGTTTTAGCGCAAGTAGCCGCCTGTAATAAGTCAGACGTTGACCTTGCCGTGTATCATGCGAGGCAAGCTTTTGAAGATGGCCGTTGGAGTCGTTTACATCCTAGCGAGCGCAAGCAGATTCTGCTACGACTAGCTCAACTGATGGAAGAGCATCAAACTGAATTATCTGTTTTAGAAAGTATAGATAGTGGCAAACCTGTAGGCGAATGTGTTGCCGTCGATATTCCTGAAACAATTAAAACTATTCGTTGGCACGCTGAGTTAATCGACAAAATTTATGATACTTCTGCACCTGCAGGGCCCAATGTTTTAGCCTTAGTGAGTCGTGAAGCAATTGGTGTGGTAGGTTTAGTTTTACCTTGGAATTTTCCATTGTTAATGTTGGCCTGGAAAATTGGTCCCGCTTTAGCTGCCGGAAACTCACTTGTTATCAAACCTGCAGAGCTCACCACACTGTCCACCTTGCGAGTGGCCGAGTTGGCTCAAGCAGCAGGAATTCCTGCTGGCGTATTGAATGTTGTAACCGGTACAGGAAAAGATGCAGGCGAACCAATAGGCCTACATCCCGATATAGATATGGTCAGTTTTACCGGTTCCACAGTGACTGGCAGAAAATTTCTACATTATGCGGCTGACTCTAATCTCAAACGAATTGTATTAGAGTGTGGTGGCAAAAACCCAGCGGTTGTACTAGCAGATGCTGAAAACTTAGACACAGTTGCCTCTCATGTAGTTAACGGTGCATTTTGGAATATGGGAGAAAACTGTTCAGCTACTTCACGCTTAATTGTTCATTCCAGCATTAAAGACGCACTACTATTAGCAATTGGAAAAGCGCTTGAATCTTGGAAGACGGGTGATCCCCTTGACGCAGAAAATAAAATTGGCGCTTTAGTAAGTCGCCAGCACTTTTCTAAAGTCAATCGCTATCTAGCAATAGCCCAATCTGAAGGTTGCAAAATAGTTTTAGGTGGAAAAACACATCATAATATTTTTGTGGAACCAACGGTCATAGATGGTGTAACGCCCAACAGCCAATTGTTTCAAGAGGAAATCTTCGGTCCCATTTTAGCAGTCACTACTTTTGAAACATTAGAACAAGCTTTGGAGTTGGCTAACAATACCAATTACGGACTTGCTGCCTCTGTGTACACTGCCAACAACCGTCATGCAATGCAACTTGCCCGAGGTATAAAAGCAGGCACTGTCACCATCAATTGTTTTGGTGAGGGCGATGTAAGTACTCCCTTTGGTGGTTTTAAAGAGTCTGGGTTTGGTGGGCGTGATAAATCAATTTATGCTCACGATCAATACACAGAAATAAAGACTCTATGGATTGACATTGCGGAGTCTGTCTAATGTCACCCATTAACATCAAAAGCTTGCCAATAGAAACCGGTCGTAGTGGCTGGGAAGCTATTGCAAACCGCTCTTTTGTAGCGCGTGAGTTAGAGCAATCTATTAACGCTGACTGGCTGATTATTGGTGCCGGATTTGCAGGTTTATCTGCAGCCCGTAGATTAAAACAATTATGCCCAAATGACCATGTCGTGCTACTGGATGCACAGCAAATTGCAATCGGTGCAGCGGGTCGAAATTCCGGCTATATGATTGATGTGCCGCACAATTTATCATCTGGTGAATATTCATCTGATGATGCAAAAGCAACTGCACTAGAAATCGCACAAAACCGATTTGCAATTGATTTTGCAAAAAATGCCGCAGCCGAATACGGCATGAATCGAGAAACTTTTGACCCTAGTGGCAAGATCAATGCAGCGGTCACACCAAGAGGTCAAGAATTTAACACTCGCTTTGCTGCATCGCTTAAAAGTATTGGTGAAGCCCACGAATGGCTTGATGCACAAGCGATGTACGAGTTGACTGGGTCACGCTATTACCAAAGTGGACTGCGTACACCTGGTGCCGTGTTGATTCAGCCTGCCGACTATATTTATACTTTTGCATATGGTTTGCATCGACAAGTTGATATTTATGAAAATTCAGCTGTTTTAGGTTTAGAGCAACAAGGCAATTGCTGGCAAGCAAGGACTGCAAAAGGCGGTGTATCAGCAGCAAAGGTCATACTCGCAGTCAATGGACATTTACAAGCGTTTGGCTTTAACAAAGGCCAACTCATGCATGTCTTTACTTATGCATCAATGACAGCAGGTTTTGACCCCTTAGATTTTGACAAAGGTGCATCGGGTGCCGAGCGTTGGGCCCTTTTACCAGCTGACCCTATGGGTGCTACGGTACGAAAAGTAAGCCATCAAGGTAAAGGTCGAATCGTGACTCGCACACGCTTCACTTACGACCCTAGCATGCAAGTAAGTCAAGCTAGGGTCAACAAAATTGCAGCTGAACAACGTCAATCATTTGATGCACGGTTTCCTCAATTGCGCGCTGTACCAATGGAATTTAGCTGGGCCGGACGCTTATGCTTAACTCGCAACAATGTAGCTGTATTTGGCGAGATTGAACAAAACCTCTATTCAGCCTGTGTCGAAAACGGCATTGGTACAGTGAAAAGTACTTTAGCCGGCGTGCTAGCCGCTGACTTAGCTACCGGCACTTCATCGCCCTATTTAAATAGTTATCAGAATTTACCGAAACCTTCATTACTCCCGCCAGAGCCTATTGCTTGGCTAGGTGCTAATGCAACCATTCGGTGGCAAGAATTGCGAGCAGGTAGAGAAAGTTAATCATCTGCCCAGCAATAGTAAGAGGTTTTTGCATAATGCTGGCCTCTTGGTTTTATCAATAGCCTTAACAGGAGACATTAATGAAGAACTTATTTAAAACAATTTGTGCTATCGCGATCGCAGGCATGAGCATGATATCAGCTCACGCTCAAGATAAAACAATCACCATGGGCACTATGTCATGGGATGACTTAACACCAATTACTGCGGTTACCAAAAAAGTATTGGAAGATGCGGGTTACACCGTTAAAGTCACTAGTTTTTCTGAGTGGGGTATTGCATTTGCTGCATTAAGTAAAGGTGATGTGCAATTAATGGCATCACAAATCAATTACGTTTCTCAAGATCACTGGGACAAAAACAAGAGTCGCCTAGAGAAATTATCACCTGTTTCACACGGCTTATACCAAGCTTTTGCCGTACCTAAATATGTACCGATTGATAGCATTGAACAGCTCAACGCTAACGCAGATAAATTTGGCAACAAAATTATTGGTATTGAGCCAGGCTCTGGCTTAATGCGCGAAGCGGCAGCCGCTGTCAAAGCCTATGGACTCAAACCAAAATTAGTCGAAGGTAGTACGGCAGGTATGTCTGCCGCTGTGAAATCTGCCACCGACCGTAAAGATTGGGTGGTAGCAGCAGTTTGGGAACCCTCTGAGTACATGAAGAAATTCAATCTCAAATTTTTAAAAGATCCTAAGGGTATTTTCTCTCCAGCTCAATCGTATTATTGGGTGGCACAAAAAGGTTTTGCAGCGGCCAATCCGCAAGCACGTGAATTAATTGCCGGTGTTTATTTACCACTTGATGACATCAACGACATTAATACTTCTATGGCAGAAGGTAAAAAATTAGACGACGTCATGAAAGTTTGGTTTGCCAACAATGCAGACATCATGAAACGCTGGTCCAACATCAAGAAAAACTAAATATCTTGCAGGGTTAGACTTGTAAAGAATGAATAAAAGGTGATGCAAGTGGAGTGTCACTCCCCTTGCATCACCCATCAAAGGAGACAAATATGAGTAACCCCAGCTCTAGTGTAGGTGAACTATTAATTGATTGCCAATCAGTCTGGAAAGTGTTTGGTGAAAAATCAACACAAGCAATGAAGGCCATTGCTGACCGAGGTTTAACTAAAACAGAAATATTACGTGAATTTGATTGTGTTGTTGGTGTCTCTAATGCCAATATTCAAGTGCACAAAGGCGAGATTTTTTGTATTATGGGTTTATCGGGTAGCGGTAAATCTACTTTAATTCGTTTGCTCAATCGATTAATTGAGCCCAGTGGTGGAACCATCCATATTAAAGGACAAAATCTCATGCAACTCAACGCAAGTGAGTTACGTGCGATGCGTGCTAAAAATATTGGTATGGTTTTCCAA
>JALQUL010000344.1 GCA_023260735.1 Limnohabitans sp.
ATTAATTCTAAAATTAAATTTCTATCAAATCGAACTCGCTCAACGCCTGGCCTTACATCGGCACCCGCTTTTTTCATGATTTCACGAGCACCATCGTGCATGACGTCAATGCCTAATTCTTCAAGAACGTCAAGTGATGTACTGTGTATTGCTTCTAGCTCGTCGGCTGAAACCATAGGCGTAGGGGGAAACCTATGCTCTAGGTTGCGATAACGAGCTGTAGAGCGTACCGCACGAGTAGGGCCAATACCACGGCCACCTCGACGACGACCCGATGCAGCAACGGGTGCTGCAGCACTTGCAGTCGCTTCTGTTGCGCCGTTAATAGGGCCTGTATCTAATTGATCGCTCATGCCAATATCTCCAGTTAAATGAATAGAGTTATTATGTGGCTATTAATGCCCCTATTAAAAACCATGTTTTTGCATACATTGCATGAGTAAAACTCATAACCAAAAGAAAACATGAGCTTTTAGGATGGTTTTGGCAAATAATCAATCAAAATACCATAAACGATATAGTGTTTTTGCCTAGAACAATAGGACAAGATTTGCAACTTGCAATTAAAAAAGTGGCGTTTTTAGCAATTATGTGAAACAACAGCGATAATGGGGCATAAGGAAGTTGCAACATCAGTGCAAACTGCATTCATGGCAGATGCATAAGCTTGTGACATGCTTAACTATATTGAGCCCGCTTTTTATAGTTCCTATTTAAATTTAACGAAAGCATATTTTGGCCACACCCAACTACGGATACGAAAAAAGACAAAAAGAATTAGCAAAGAAAAAGAAAAAAGAAGAGAAATTAAAAGACAAGGCTAATCGAAAGCATCACGATGAAGCCAACCCAACAGGTAAAGCCGACGATAACACCGTCAATGACTCTGCTTCACCAAGCTCTTAAGCTTGAATCACCAAAGCGCTCTATTCATCATACTGAGGTTTTTACAATAGTTCAGTAGCTTTTTTAGACCCGCTTAAAACCTATTTACTCCGATTGAAAAACTGGCTCGAAAACTGCAATAGCCTTTAATGCACCAGTATTAGAAACATGCCCACTGTCTCTATACCATACTTGGTCAGCGTGGGCAGACCAACAACGTTGGTTGTCGCAAAAAACATCTTTGGGATTTAAGATAAAAACTTGTTGATATTGTGCTGCTAAAGATTGGTAAAAAGCTAGTTCTGCATCATAACTTTTTGCTTGATATTCTTGCAAAGGTATAGAACCTGCTTGCGGTTGCTGAGGATTTTTTCTGTAGGCCAGCAATGGGTCTAACGCTTGGGCTACGGGTATGTCAACAAGCAACCATACCCTAATATTTTTAGCCTGAAGCTGACCCACGATTTGGCTCAACTCATACTCATAATCTGTAGTGTTGGTTTGGAATAAACCTGGCCAAGACGAAGCAAAAATAACGTCACTTATTTTATTCTCAAGCACATACTGAAATACCGATTGCGGTATGGTAGCCTTACATTCAGAAGCGCTTACCGTAGCCCGACAATTTCTTGCGTTCAACAATAAAACATCGTTGTTCTTTTCTGCTAAAGATATTAATGCTTGACTCCACATATCAGCATGGCTATTACCCCATAGCAAAACTTTTTGCGATTTTTTTAACTCGCTAGGTGTTGCACTTAATTCGCAAACAGGGGTTTTAGGATGCAACACTCTAAATACTGGACCACAACGATTTTTTTGTGAATCAAACATAGCCCCTAAATACGCGGCAGTTAACCCATCATATCGATAACTCGCTCCTTTGCTTGTTAATATATGCACCGAAAATACCATTAGCAACACAACAAGGCTTAATACAAAAGTGAGTAAACTACGATTGGATTGAAATAGTTTTTTCTCTATGATGGGACGCTCTAACCAACGATAAGAAGCCGCAGATAAAATAAAACACAGTGTCAAAATAACAAACACCATATACCAAGTGGTTTTGTCAATTTCAAGTTGAGTTAAAAATGCAAGTATTGGCCAATGCCACAAGTATAGAGAATAAGAAATTAAGCCAATTTTTACTGTCCATTTTGAGGCTAATATTTGTTTAACGAGACTGTGCCAAGTCGGAAAAGAAAATAAAATACACACTGTTCCCAGCACCGGGATAAGGGCTACATAGCCAGGAAATTGCATTTTTGAATTCAAAAAAATAAATGAACCTAGTAGCAATAAAACACCTATGAATGGCAATAGATTCATTAATCCATTAGATGACACTATTTTTTTATTTTTTTGAAAATATAGTAAAGCAATTGCTGTTAAACCACCAACTGCAAGCTCCCACGCCCTGGTGGGGAGCAAATAAAAGGCAATCATCTCGGGAGATGATGAAAAAACTAGATTTAGTGAAAAAGAAGCAAGTAATAAGCTAACAAGAATGCTCAAAAAAGACAAAGGTCTTAAGTGAATCAAAAAATAAAGTAAGACGGGCCAAAACAAATAAAACTGCTCTTCTACTGCTAAGCTCCAAGTGTGTAAAAGAGGTTTACTGTCACTTTTTAAAAAATATTCCCCCTCTGACAAAAACACAAAATTTTGCAAAGACAAAGGCTGGACCAAAAGTGTTTTGGCATATGCATATAAATGCTCTGGCGTAAGAATAAAAAAACTAATAATAGAGGTAGCAACCAGTATTAGCAACAAAACAGGAAAAATACGTCTTATTCTTTTAAGATAAAACGCTTTAAGACAAAATTTTTGATTGATTAAATCTTGGTAAACCAAACTAGTAATTAAAAAACCGCTAATGACAAAAAAAATATCTACCCCAACAAAGCCACCGGGCAAAAACAATGGATTTATATGAAAAAATATAACAGATAGTACGGCAACTGCTCTTAAACCATCTATATCGGATCGGTAATTATTTTTTAGCATTTAATTTTAAATTTTCACCTTTATTGGCGTATAAATTTAAAATTATAACAAAACAATATTTACAAATAAATAAACAATATCAAATTTTTATTTTTGAAATAAATACAAAGATTTTCTTTATAAAAAAACGCTTTGTAGTTATAAAGCTAGAAAAAGTGTATATTTTTTCTAGCTTTATTAAAAATCAAACCATGAATCTATGCTTATTTAAAGCCTACTCTGTCAAGTTTTTAATTAATTGACAATTTAAACCTCTTGGTTTCTTAAAGCTTGCTTTAATTTTTCGCCAATTTCTGGCTTATGAATAAAGGGGTCCGTTGGATTTTTACCTTGCACCACGTCTTCTAAACGCACTTGTACCAAACCTAATGCCTGTGGATGGCTGTAAATATAAAACTGTTTAGCTTGGGCAGCATCAAATACTTTTTGCGCTACTTCTGCGGCAGTAACTTTGCCAGATGAAACTGCCTTATCACTCATGGCTTGGCCAATTAATTGGCTTGGTGTGGGCTTTTGTGAATTGGCTAAATCGGCAGGGCGGTTACGGTGACTTTGTGAAATACCAGTGGGTACAAAATAAGGGCATAAAACACTGGCACTAACTTGATCGCTTACTAGGGCTAAATCTTGGTATAGGCTTTCAGACAAACTAACGACCGCGTGTTTGCTAACGTTGTAAATACCCATATTGGGGGCATTTAATAAACCCGCCATACTGGCCGTATTAATGATTTGAGCTTGGTAACTAGGATTGTTTTTGGCCTCGGCTAACATCATGGGAGTAAAGCTTTTAACCCCATGCACCACACCCATTAAATTAACACCCAAGACCCATTGCCAATCGGCTAAAGAGTTTTCCCACACCAAGCCACCAGCACCGACACCCGCGTTGTTAAACACTAAATGCGGGGCACCAAACAAGGCAAAGGTTTCTTGGGCTAATTGCTCGACTTGTTCGGCTTTAGAAACGTCTAAGGTTTTAGCTAAGACTTTAGCTCCTAGTTGTAAACATTCATTAACGGTAGCCTGCAGAGCATCGGCTTGTACATCAGCCAAGACTAAATTCATACCGACTTTGGCACCTATCAAGGCACACTCTTTACCAAAGCCAGAACCAGCTCCAGTTAAGACGGCTGTTTTATTCATCCAAAAACTCATAATGACTCCTAGGGTATTTTTTAACGCTGAAAATAAAGATTGACAATGACTGACGATAATTGATGTGATAGCTCATTCGTGTTGTGCTTGAAGCACTTGCACAGAGCATTTTGCACAATGGTTTACACGGGAAGATAAAGGTGGAAAGTGGGTGATGGTAGGTCTAGGGTTGAAAGTTAAAGAGTTGACTTTTTGCAATGGTGAGGCGATCTAAATTAGCTAGCCTCGTGCTCTTAACATTTCAAGATGCTCTATACCATCCTCAAAAAAAGGAGCACCTGTTGCCAAAAAACCGTGCTGCTGGTAAAAATTTTCTAATTGCATTTGTGCGCCAATACGAATGGCCTGCGCACCATAATTTTCTTGAATTGCAATTAAAGATTGTTGTACTAATAAATGACCTAAGCCTTTATATCGGTACTGACTATGAGTTAAAACACGACCTATAGCAGCCTCTGCAAATTTGATTCCAGCACGAAAAACTCTGGCGTAAGCCACTAATACCGGACCCTTTTCTTGCATGTCATAGCCACAGATATGCAAAGCCTTGTGGTCTGAACCATCCATATCTTGAAAAATGCAATTTTGTTCGACTACAAAAACTTGACTTCTAAGTGCCAAGACTTCATAGAGTTGATGAGTAGATAATTGCTCGAAAGAAAAAGTAAACCACTGTAATTTCATGACTTAATGGGGTAAGGCTCGTTGAATAATGCTGTCAAAAGAAGTATGAGCCGATAATGTACCGTAAACCAAGCCCCAATCATTGCCTAAACGTGACTCTATAAAACTGCTATAAACCTCGGTGGGCGCAGTTTTTACCAAAAGAGTAGCCTGCATAGCCAGAGCCACATCTTGAGCCAAGCGACGAGCTTGTATAGGTTCT
>JALQUL010000362.1 GCA_023260735.1 Limnohabitans sp.
GCCTGTGCAATTTCGGTTTCACCCACCTTAATATCGCCACTGTCATATTCGGCAGTAAAAGCAATCATTAAAGAATGTGGAAAAGGCCAGGGCTGGCTACCAAAATATTTTAGGTCTTTGACTTTTAAACCCACTTCTTCAAACACCTCTCGGTGTACTGCTTCTTCAATCGATTCTCCCGCTTCTAGAAAACCTGCCAAGGCAGTGAAGAACTGATTACGCGGGGCGGCATGTTGGGCTAATAATATTTGTTCGCCTTTTTTCACTAATACCATCATGGCAGGTGAAATTCGTGGGTAAGCACTATGGCCACAGCTAGGGCATTTAGCACTACGATCACCTTGTGCAAAAATTGTTTTAGTGCCGCATACCCCGCAAAATCGATGGGTTCTAGACCATTCTGCAATTTGAAAAGCACGTCCTGCAATAGCTACCATTTCAGGAGGTAACACGCCAAATAAACTGCGTAGTTTTTGAAAAGAAAAACCTTCAGGTGCATCAATGCCAGGCTCCAACCAAGTGGCTCTACAGAGTTGATTTTGCCAAATACCAAGCGGATGAAAATAATCATCTTTTAGACCTAATAAGCGTAGTGCCATGCCTTCGGGTAAGTGAAAATGTTCTTCATGAATTAGCAACTGGTCGCCACAAAATACAAAACTTAAGGTTTGTTCTGGGGCTGCCTCTGGAATACTTAACAGCGCTTGAAAATTAGCAGGTGTTTGCAACATAATTTTTTTGTATTGGGGTATTTAAATAAACAACAAGCTTTTTATAGGTGATTTAAGCCTTGATATTAAGCAAACTGTAGGTCAATTGATATTAGCATTTATTGTGCAAACTGCGAGAGCTAAAATGCTTTACTTTTTACTCATAACAATGGTTATGATTTTTAAAATCTGGCTAATAGCCCGTCTCAATCCGTACCCTGTTCGTATGTCCTTAAAGTAGTTCTGTAGCGTTCTGCATTTTTGAAACAGGCCTTTGTTGCAATAAATGGTAATGTTTAGCTTATAGGCCAACCGGCTTTACAAAATA
>JALQUL010000391.1 GCA_023260735.1 Limnohabitans sp.
ATAAATGCCAAGAATGTATATCGCCTGTAGGGGCATGTGCAGGCAAAATTAAGGGCAGACTGGCTAATTCTTGCTGATATTTTGCTGCTAAATATTGGCGTCTTTTTAAAAATCCAGGTAATTTTTTAAGTTGCTCTATGCCCATGCTAGAAGCAATATCAGTTAAATTATATTTAAACCCAGGGGCTACAATTTCATAATACCAAGCCGGCGTTTTAGAGGTAAATCTATCGAAGGCATCGCGGTTCATACCATGCAGTCTCATCACCCGCATACGTTTGGCTAGCTCAATATTTTTAGTCACTGCCATACCTCCTTCACCGGTAGTCATGGTTTTGTTGGCATAAAAACTAAAAACGGTAATATCGGAATTGAGTTGCCCAACTAGGGTTTTGTCACAGGTAGTAGGAAGAGCATGGGCTGCGTCTTCAACCACCTTTAAATTAAACTCTTTCGCAATTGCCAAAATTGCCTCCATATTGCAGGCAAGGCCTGCATAATGCACCGGCATAATAGCTTTTGTTTTACAGGTAATTGCTTTACGTACCTGCAGGGGGCACATATTTAATGTAATAGGGTCAACATCGACTAAAACTGGCTCAGCGCCCAAATAACGCACGACCTCTACTGTCGCAGTAAAAGTAAGACTAGGCGCTATGACTTCATCGCCAGGACCAATACCTAATGCCTCTAGAGCCAAATGTAAACCTGCAGTGGCAGAATTAACCGCCAAGCACTCTAGACCTCCACCTAAAAACTCATTAAAGTTGGCTTCAAATTGTTTCGTAACAGGGCCAGTGGTAACCCAGCCCGATGCGATTGCCTGGCTTACCGCTTGCAATTCTTCTGGGCCAGTATCAGGCTTTGCAAAGGGTAAGAATGGTAGGGATGAATGGGCTTGAGACATATAGGACCTGAATTGAATAAGGCATAATAAAGAATGTCCTTATTATGCCTTGAGCATTTATTAAATTAAATTAAATTTTAGCTTGCAATTTAAAACTAATCTGAGACTAGTGTAGCAGGTAAAGTAACAATAATATCCATGCCTTTTAGTTACGTATTGAGCTCAATTTAATTTAAATGGCTGTCGCATTGGCTTTTACCTTTAAACGCCATGCATGTAACAAAGGTTCGGTGTAACCACTTGGTTGCTCTATACCTTTAAACACCAAATCACAGGCGGCTTGGTAGGCCATAGAGTTAGCAAAGTCAGTGGCCATTGGTACATACAAGGGGTCAGAGGCATTTTGAGCATCTACTACTGCAGCCATACGCTGCATGGTTTCACGTACTTGGGCCTCTGTTACCACACCATGCAATAACCAGTTGGCAATATGTTGGCTAGAAATACGCAATGTGGCACGGTCTTCCATAAGGCCTACATTATGAATGTCTGGTACTTTAGAACAACCTACACCTTGATCTACCCAACGCACAACATAACCCAAAATACCCTGCGCATTATTGTCAAGTTCTTGTTGTTTTTGCTCGGGAGTCCAATCGGTATTGGTAGCGACTGGTACTTGTAATAAACCCGCTAATAATTCAGGGGCCAATGCATTCGCATCTTGTTGCTCGAGTTGCTCTTGAATAGCACTTACGCTGACTTGATGGTAGTGCATAGCATGCAATACAGCAGCGGTTGGACTTGGAACCCAAGCGGTGTTAGCGCCAGCCATTGGATGGGCAATTTTTTGTTGCAACATAGCAGCCATGAGGTCGGGCATGGCCCACATACCTTTGCCAATTTGTGCCTTGCCACGTAAACCACAAGACAAACCAACCAACACATTGTTACGCTCGTAAGAGGAAATCCATTGTGAGGCTTTCATGTCGGCTTTACGAATCATAGCGCCAGCACGCATAGCAGTGTGCATTTCATCGCCGGTACGATCTAAGAAACCAGTATTAATAAAGGCAACACGTTCTTTAGCGGCAGCAATACAAGCTTTTAAGTTCACACTGGTGCGACGCTCTTCGTCCATAATGCCCAATTTAACAGTGTTTTCTGGCAAGCCTAATAAAGCTTCTACACGGCTAAATAATTCGCAGGCAAATGCTACTTCTGCAGGGCCGTGCATTTTAGGTTTGACAATGTATAACGAGCCAGTACGTGAGTTACGAATCGCACCTTTTAATTGGGTACGAGCAAGGTCATGTTTACCAATCGCAACGGTTACCACCGCATCTAAAATACCTTCTGGTATTTCTTGATTATTGTCACCAAACAAAATAGCAGGGTTGGTCATTAAATGACCCACATTACGCACAAACATTAAAGAACGGCCATGCAATACCACTTCGCCTTTACCAGAGGGCTTGCGGTAAACACGGTCTGGGTTAAGACTGCGAGTAAAACTACTGCTACCCTTTTGTACTTCTTCAGTTAAAGTGCCTTGCAACAATCCTAACCAGTTACTATAGGCGACTACTTTGTCATCTGCATCTACTACGGCAACCGAATCTTCAAGGTCTAAAATAGTAGATAAAGCAGCCTCTACTATAAGGTCACTAACGCCAGCTGCATCGGTGGCACCGATTGCAGTGCTAGGGTTAATTTGCAAATCTAAATGCAAACCATTGTGGCAAAATAATACCGATGTAGGTGCTTTTTCTTCGCCGGTAAAACCCACCAATTGGCTAGCGTCTAACAAACTAGTGCGAGTACCGTCAGCCAATTTAACGGCTAATTTACCATTTTGAATGGTGTATTTAACCGAATTAATATGTGAGCCTTTTTTAAGGGGTACAGTACGGTCTAATACATAACGGGCATATTCAATTACTTTGGCACCACGCACTGGGTTATAGCCATTGCCTTTTTCTGCGCCACCTGCTTCGCTAATGGCATCTGTGCCGTACAACGCATCATACAAGCTACCCCAACGGGCATTGGCTGCATTCAAAGCATATCGAGCATTGAGCACTGGAACCACTAATTGTGGGCCAGCTAATTTAGCAATTTCAGCATCGACGTTTTTAGTTTTGACTTTTACGTTTTTAGGTACAGGCACCAAATAACCAATCGACTTTAAAAAAGCTTGGTAGGCTGCCATATCGGTAATAGGGCCTGGATTGGCACTATGCCAATTGTCCATTTCGGTTTGAATACGATCGCGCTCGGCTAAGAGTTGTTGGTTTTTAGGCGCTAAATCGATGACGATTTGTGAAAAGCCTTTCCAAAATGCTTTGCTGGTAACGCCAGATTTTGGTAAAACTTTTTTCTCGATGAACTGATAGAGGCTATCGGCTACTTTTAATTGGTGAACATCAATACGGGAAGGATTGGAGCTGGTCATTTGGAATTCCTTTTAAACGAAGGTTTGATTTTAATGGCAATAAATTACAGAAAATTGCAAGGTTTTAGAATCAAAATCGACTGAAATCATACAAATAAGCTTCTAATTAGAAACAATTATGATGTTTTAAAAGATTTTTTCTTTCTATATGCCTACTATATTACAAACTTATTATTGTATTAATAACCAAAAAAGTGTTTTATTCATGACAAAATAGTACTTAATGGACAAACTTAAACAAATTGAAACCTTTGTAGCGGTAGTAGCGAAAGGGAGTTTAGTGGCAGCAGCCAAAGCCGAAGACCTTGCCCCTGCGGTGGTGGGCCGGCGCCTAGACGCCCTAGAGGAACGCCTAGGAGTTAAATTATTACTACGCACCACTCGCAAAATTAGCCTAACACACGAAGGCAGTGCTTTTTTAGAAGACTGTCAACGCATTTTGACTGACCTCAATAATGCAGAGGCGAGTGTTTCGGCAGGAGGTATTAAAGCGGCTGGCCACTTAAGAATTACTGCTCCGGCGGGTTTTGGTAGACGCCATGTGGCACCCTTGGTACCTTTGTTTCATCAACGCCACACAGAGGTCAGTATTTCGCTTAATTTAAGTGACCGAATTATTGATATTACCAGTGAAGCCTACGACTGTGCGATAAGAGTTGGCGATATGCCCGACTCCTCTTTGATTCAAATTAGATTAGCCAATAATAGACGTGTATGTGTAGCGAGCCCTAGTTTTATTGCCCAATTCGGACAACCTAAAAGTCCAGCTGATTTAGTTGATTTTCCTTGTTTAATTTTGTCTAGTGATGCGTCTCAGACTAAAGGATGGTCTTTTAAAGTACCCGACACCAAAACCAGTGCAATTGATATAAGCACTACTAAAGTGGAGTTTATAAAACCGACTGGTGCACTAGATTGTTCTGACGGACAGGTTTTACATGATTGGTGTTTACAAGGTTTTGGAATTGCCTGGCGTAGTAGTTGGGAAGTTGAACAAGATATTGCAGATGGTTTACTACAGCCCCTTTTAGAAGATTTTTCTGCCCCACCGAACGGTATTTATGCAGTTCTGCCCCAAAAACAGCACTTAACCTTAAGGGTAAGATTGTGGCTTGATTTTTTAAAAGAACATTACAGCCATCCCAACTATTGGCATAAGGTTCATACCAAAAAGTAAATTAAAGCTTGGCGAGGAGTTTATATAATTGAATAGGGTCTTAATTGCGACCTCAATCCGTCATGACAAGTTAAAAAACAAACGGCTACAATTTTTTTAGTCTATTTTTTAGGTACTTATGTATGGACTTATGATTACCTTTACCAAGGCTTTACTCTAAAGTGCTATATTGATACCCATGTTATATATATTGCCCTTTTAGTGTTTTGCCCTTTAGCTATATAACCCCATTATTTAACTGATAAAAAATGAAAAAAAATTCTCGTATTGTCTGGTTTGGACTTTTAATTTTGGTCGTTGTAGTCGCTATTGGTTTTGGCATTCAACAATTTACCGCCTCTAAAACGGCAAATGCAAAACTCAATGGTGCTGCAGGTACTACTAGCAACACCAACTCAGGCAATGTGACCACTAGCACTAACACTAACACAACACTAGAGATAAAACCCACAGAAGTATTTATTTTGTCGCCACAAAACTTAAGTCAAACCATTGCGCTTACAGGTACTATTAAAGCGGTTCAATCAGCTTTTGTTAAGGTCAAGGTGGCAGGTGAAATATCTGGCTTAACATTGCGCGAAGGCGAAAATGTCAAGGTCGGTCAAGTACTAGGTAAAATAGACGCAACAGAGGCCGTTGCCCGTTTTAAACAAGCTCAACAACAAGCCGCCTCAGCAAAATCTCAACTTGATATTGCCCAGCGTCAATTGGACAACAACCAAGCCCTCATGACTCAGGGTTTTATTAGTAAAACAGCGCTTGATAACGCAAGCTCAAGTTTTAATGGGGCGAAGGCAAGTTACCAAGCTGCCCTAGAAGGTGTTAATTTAGCTCAAAAGAGTCTTTCCGATACTACGCTTAAAGCCCCTATTTCAGGTGTTATTTCACAAAAATTAGCTCAAAACGGCGAGCGACTCAGTATTGACAGCCGAGTTTATGAAATTGTAGATTTGTCTAAGTTAGAACTCGAAACTAGTTTACCTATTAGCGATGCACAAAATATTAAAATTGGTCAAAAAGCAAAACTAAAAATCGACTCCACTACTATTGAAAACTTAGATGCCACTGTGGTGCGCATTAATCCCAGCGTACAAAACGGCAGCCGCTCGGTATTGGTTTACTTAAGCGTCGCCCAGCATGAAGCACTCAAACATGGCTTATTTGCACAAGGCCGAATTTTTATGGGGGAAAGCTTATCTTTAGTGGTGCCTGTGAGTGCCATTCGCACAGACAAACCCAGTCCTTATGTACAAATCCTAGAAGGCAACACGGTTAAACATCAAAAAGTCAGTTTAGGTAAACGAGGTGAAGTCAATGATCAAACCGTTGTAGAAGTCATTGGACTTAATGCCAACAGCCAAATTTTGTCGCCTAGCTTGGGTATTGTGCGCGAAGGTAGCACGGTTCGTATAGTGGCTCCTTCAGTCGCCTCTTCTGCTTCAGCGCCAACTTCTACTTCATCAGGGCAATAATTATGTGGTTTACCCGAGTCAGTCTGCAAAACCCAGTTTTTGCCACCATGATTATGTTGGCAATTACGGTCTTGGGTTTGTTTTCATATCAACGTTTACAAGTCGATCAATTTCCTTCTATTGATTTTCCGGTCATTGTGGTAGTAACCGACTATCCTGGTGCATCTCCTGAAATCGTTGAAACCGAGGTGAGTAAAAAAATCGAAGAAGGTGTTAACTCGATCGCCGGTATTAATGCTTTAACTTCTAAAAGTTACGAAGGTCAATCGCGCTAACCCTAAAAGTGCTAATAGCCCGCGCATATAATCC
>JALQUL010000445.1 GCA_023260735.1 Limnohabitans sp.
GTTAATTCAGGGTAATCATGCCATGCCAGTGATTGGTGGTTTGAAATCATTAAATGGTCAGTGGGTGGCTCAATGGCAATTGGTTTCTGCCGGTTCTTTATTAGCCGCTGCTCCGCCTATTGCTTTATTTTTCTTAATGCAAAAACAATTTGTTGAGGGTTTAACACTAGGTGCAAGCAAAGGCTAAGTGCATTGATGCAAGTGCCATTTTTTGTATCAAACAACCACGGGTTATCTATGGACAATTTTGAAGCTTCAAAAAACAGCCACCAAAACCCACAAGTTTTTGAATTAAGTTTTAGAGCTAGTGCGCAAGATCCAACTCA
Source organism: Limnohabitans sp. (assembly GCA_023260735.1). Classification (GTDB taxonomy): domain Bacteria; phylum Pseudomonadota; class Gammaproteobacteria; order Burkholderiales; family Burkholderiaceae_C; genus JALQUL01. The sequence continues at coordinate 327 of JALQUL010000445.1, forward strand.
TGCCGTTCAAGCTCCCATTAAAATAAAGCTTACTGATTTTGGAGCGAGCTGGATTAGTTGCCAAGTGCCTGTTAATGCCTCTTTAAATAGTGCCTATCAAGAAGTGTTAAGCACTTGTTACGATGCCTCTATCTACCCTACCCATGATGGCATTAGATCGGTGTATTTGGGGGCGACAGTGGGGCGGTGGGCTAATCGAATTGCTAATGGCAGTGTGCAAACTGCAACTGGTTCATTGCAATTACAAAAAGCTCGGCATCAACAACATTTGTTGCATGGTGGAGAGGTGGGGTTTGATCAACATTATTGGCAAGTGAAATCCAAAACCGCTTCTAGTATTTGTTTTCAATTATGGTCGCCCCATTTAGATCAAGGGTTTCCAGGTAATTTAAACGTGTTAACTCAATACGAGCTAATAGGCCCTATGAGTTTAAAAATTAGCTACGAGGCCATAGCGGATCAAGACACACCATTATCTTTAACTAACCATGCTTATTTTAATTTGTTAGGGCCACAATTGGCTGAACTTAACAATCAGTTGCCAGCGGCCTTTCAGCATCAGTTAAAAATCAATAGTGATTGGGTATGTCCTGTAAACGATGAATTAATTCCTCGTAATCATCAAGATTTACTCCCTGTTGAAGGAAGCGATTTTGACTACAAAGAGTTTAAAAATTTAAGATATCCAGGACTTGATCATGGTTTTTTGCTACAACCCAATACCATGCAAGACCCACCATTGGCAGTTGCACTTAGGCTTAATCCAGACTGCAGCCCCAGTCATTTACAAATGAACATCAGCACTAGTTTGCCTGCTGTGCAAATTTATACTGGAGAGGCTTTAGCTGGAATTCCTAAAGCTGATGGTAGTCATTCTTTTTTAAAAGCTTTTGATGGTGTGGCGATTGAGCCAGGATTTTTGCCCGATAGCCCTAATCAACCCCAGTGGCCACAACCGAGTTGTATTTTAAAAGCGGGCCAAGTGTGGAAGCACTGGATTGTGTATGAATGGCAAAACCAATAAGATGCAAGATTTTGTTTGTCTTTTGTTGGGCTTTTGATGAATGCTATCCGTTTTTTAAAGATTTGATTGATGTTGATTCATAGTTTCTCCACAATTGCGGTTAAAAATGCAATTGTGTTTGACCACTTATAATTGACAGGATTCAAAATGAAAATCTTGCAGACTACTTTTACCTTCATATTGTTAGCCAACCTTGTGGCTTGTGGAGCAAATAATGATTCTGGTACCGACTCCAACCTAGAGTCCATAGCAACAACAAGCTCGAGCGACAGCCCCAATTCAAGTAGTAACATTAATTCGTCATTAAGCGCATCTCTTGATAAAACTTTTACGGAATCATTTTTAAATGCTAGTACAAGTAGCACTGAGATTTTGCCAGCTCATTTACAAACCACGATAGATGAAACAGCAGACGTATCGCCTGAGTTGCTTGACTTAGAATCTGCACTAGTACCAAGTAGTGGTTCTGATACGGCTAAACTTTTATCTGCTGCCAATTCAAATCAAACAAGTCTCACTAATATTAACGTTGCTTCTAATTCTCCTAATAATTCAACTTTAGCAACTGCTAGGGCTACCGCCTCTGTACTTGCCCTAGGACGAGTACTTTTTTACGACAAAAAACTAAGTTTTAACAACACAATTTCTTGTGTTTCTTGTCATCAGGCACAAAATGGGTTTGCAGATACTAGTCGATTTAGTACAGGATTTTCCGGTGGTTCTACAACAGCACATTCAATGCGCTTGATTAAT
>JALQUL010000469.1 GCA_023260735.1 Limnohabitans sp.
AAGCTGGCCACTTGCAAGACTCCGTCGAGCTGACTTCTTCTCAATAATTTGTCGGTTTTATATAAAAAATCATTAAATGCATAAAAGTCTTGGAATGCCATTGGCAAAATAATCAAGGCCGTATCGAACTTTTGATTTTCGCCTTCTATTAAAGACATTAACTGATCTTTTAAAAGCAACATAATTTCAGTTGTGTCTTCGGTCATACAGACATGGTATGCAATTTCATTTTTAACATGAACTGCCTTGGCAAAGGGGCAAAGATTGAGGCCAATGACGGCTTTTTCTAACCAGCGAACCGTGTCATCAATATAAATTTGTAAAGGGTTAATAGGTGTAGAAGAGGTCATAGTGCTGAAAAATAAAAAAGTTAATTAGCAGATAAAGCGGCTTTGAGTTCGGTTTCTAAATCAATTTGTGTGCGACTATTTTGTAGGCTGGCACCTTGAATTAAAAAGGTGTCTTCTACCCTCTCGCCTAGAGTGGCGACTTTGGCTAATAAAACATTTAGGTTATGCTGATTTAATACTCTGGCAATGGTGTAGAGTAAGCCCACTTTATCGCCAGTTGAAATATGTAGCAACCAGTTTTGCGCTTTTTCATCGGGTACCAATTCTACTCTTGGTGCCATTGGGAAACTTTTAACTCGCCTCGATACCCTCCCTTTGCCTGGAGTTGGTAGTGGGCCTTGCAAGCTTAAAACTCGCTCTAGTTGAGTTTCTACCATGGTAATGAGTTCACGGTAGTGCTCGGGTAACATGCTAGTGACTACCTGAAAAGTATCAAGCGCATAACCATTGTTGGTGGTGTGAATTTTGGCATCCAAAATACTAAAATTACCTTGTTCAAAATAGGCACATAAACGAACAAATAAATCTTTTACGTCTGGGGTGTACACCAACACCTGTAAGCCCTCGCCAATTGGCGAAACCCTAGCTCTTACAATGGTTTTTCCTAGCTCTGCATCGGGGTGAAGTGGGGCATTTTTGGGCGGGTTCACATAGCGAGCAATATGCTTGGTATGCCAGGCAATTTCATGTGCATCGTGGCGCATAAAATAACTTAAATCTAGCGTTTCCCACAAAGGTTTGTGAGAGTCGTGCGGCTCACACATTTGAGCTAACAACACTTGTGCTTCACGTTTTTTAGCTTCTACCTCTGCATTGGCGTCAGGGGCGCGGCCACCTAAGGCACGCAGGGTTAAGCGGTAAGCATCTTCTAATAATTTGCCTTTCCAAGCATTCCATACCTTGGGTGAAGTGCCTCTAATGTCTGCAACCGTTAATAAATAAAGAGCAGTTAAATAGCGCTCATTTTTTACCTTTTTAGCTAATGCTAACACTACATCGGGGTCACTTAAATCTTCTTTCTGTGCCACTTGGCTTAATAACAAATGGTGGCCGACTAAAAACTCTAACAACAAAGTATCTTCTTTATTCATTTTGTGTTTTTTGCAAAAACGGCGTACTTCAATAATGCCTAGTGCAGAGTGGTCACCACCACGGCCTTTGGCAATATCATGAAATAATGCAGCTGCTACCAATAACCAAGGTTTATCCCAACCACTGGCTAACTGTGAGCAAAACGGGTATTCGTGTTGATGCTCGGGAATAAAAAAACGTCGTACATTGCGTAGCACCATTAAGATGTGTTGGTCCACCGTATAAACATGAAACAAGTCATGCTGCATTTGTCCCACAATAGCCCTAAAAACCCACAAGTAACGGCCTAGCACCGAAGTTTGATTCATTAGTCGCATGGCATGAGTAATGCCTTGCGGGGCCGCTAAAATTTGCATAAAACGGGCTTGATTGACTGGGTCATTTCTAAATTTAGCGTCCATTACTCCTCGGGCGTTATACAAGGCTCGTAATGTTTTAGGAGATAAACCACTAATACCCACTTCCGTTTGATAAATACTAAAAGTTTCTAAAATGCGGTGGGGTTGCTGAATATATAAATCATCGGTGGCCACCTCTAACATGCCCGATTTATCAAAAAATGCCTCGTTAATAGGGCGTAATGGATTGGGGTTAGGATTGAGCCTTTCTTCGATATTAAGTAGCAATATTTGATTGAGCTGAGTGACGGCTTTAGCGGCCCAATAATAGCGTTTCATAAGGTTTTCGCTCAGGCGTCTATTACCTTCGGCTTTTAAGCCCATCGATTCGGCTACTGCCGTTTGCATATCAAATACCAGGCGGTCTTCACGGCGTTTAGCAGCCCTGTGTAAGTGGCTTCTGACCCAGCATAAAAAACTATGATTTTGTGCGGCTTGTTTAGCCTCTAGTGGGGTAATTAAACCAGCAGTGGCTAACTCGGACCAGCTATTGCCAAGGCCAGCGGCTTTTGCCACCCACAAAATAATTTGTAAGTCGCGTAGGCCACCTGGCGATTCTTTGCAATTGGGCTCTAGCGAGTAAGGGGTGTTTTCGTATTTATTATGGCGTTGGTGCATTTCGGCTGTTTTGGCAGCCAAAAAAGCCAAAGGGTCTAAGGTACTGTGATAGGACTGCTCGAAAGCTTGATACAACTGGCTATTACCTATTAATAACCTTGACTCTAGCATTGCGGTTTGCACAGTGATGTCTTGTGCGCTTTCTGCCAAACACTCATCGAGGCATCGTACTGCAGAACCAATTTCTAGACCTTCATCCCAACATGCACCAATAAAAGATTCTAATTTTTCTTTTAGCACAGGATCTCGATCGATACGAGTACCAGAGGGTAACAAGACTAATACATCTATATCGGAATAAGGAAATAATTCTTGCCGACCATAACCACCAGTAGCTACTAAGGCACAACTTTTAGGCATTTCATGCAGTAGCCACAAGTCTTTTAAAGCTTGGTCGGTAAAGTGGGTCAGTTGTGAAATTTGCGCCATAGCACGGCGCTGAGTATGTCCCTCGGCTTGAAACGATTGGAGTAGCTGAGTTTTAACAGTACGATAGCGAATGGAAGGAGTGGTCTGCATAGGTAAGCTATTAATCAATTAAAAAAGGCGAGTGCTAGCTTTAAAAAATGACGCCCCAAAATAGGGGCGAAAATATGAACTAAGCTGAACCCACTATTGAAGCTACTAGGTGGTGGTTGATACGACAAAATCTGGCGGTGGGGGGCTACCAGCCGATAAAGTTAATACTTCATAACCGGTTGCTGTGACTAAAACGGTATGCTCCCACTGAGCAGACAACGACCTATCTTTAGTAACGATTGTCCAGCCATCGGGCATATCTTTAATGTCACGTTTGCCAGCATTAATCATGGGCTCTATGGTAAAGATCATGCCTTCTTTAAGGGTTTCTAGAGTGCCGGGGCGACCATAATGCAAAATTTGTGGTTCTTCATGAAAACCGCGTCCAATACCGTGACCACAAAACTCACGCACGATGGTTAAACCTTGTGGTTCTGCAAAACGCTGAATAGCCGCGCCAATATCGCCAACGGTAGCACCAGGTTTGACCTTTAAAATGCCGTGCCACATGGCCTCGTAGGTGAGTTTACTTAAGCGTTTGGCCTGAATAGACACCTCGCCCAAATGAAACATACGACTGGTGTCGCCATGCCAGCCGTCTTTAATAACGGTAATGTCAATGTTAAGGGTGTCACCCTTTTTGAGTTCTTTGTCGTTGGGAATGCCGTGGCACACCACATGGTTAACAGAGGTACAAATAGATTTTGGATAGGGCGAATAACCACCTGGTGAATAGTTAAGTGGTGCAGGAATAGCCTCTTGAACCTGAGTAATGTAGTCGTGAGCGAGTTGATCGAGGCGATTAGTGGTAACACCCACTTGCACAAATGGCGTGAGGTAATCTAGTACTTCAGAGGCTAAACGGCCTGCAATGCGCATGCCTTCGATGTCAGAGGCGGTTTTGATAGAAATAGTCATGCCCGATATTATCCCATTATGGCTAAAAGCTGTTGTCGTGTAGGGCTAACATCACCAAACTGCTGTGTTAGCCAAGCCTCATTATAATAACTTGGCAGGTAACGTTCACCAGAATCACACAAAATAGACAAAATAGAGCCCTGTTCTTGATTTTTTACCATTTCTTGGGCTAATTGCAACATACCCACAAAGTTGGTGCCAGTAGAGGGGCCAACTTTGCGGCCTAATAAATCAGATAAGAGCTGCATGGCGGCCACTGATTGCGCATCTTTAACTTCAATTATACGGTCCACCACTTGGGCCACAAAACTTGCCTCTAACCTAGGTCTGCCAATGCCTTCAATTTTAGAGCCCACAGTAGTAACATCCGGGTCTTGATGGTGGTAATAATGACTAAAGGCAGAGCCTTCTGGATCAACTACACAAAGTTGTGATTGTAATTGCTGGTAACGAGTGTAGCGGCCAATTGTGGCACTGGTGCCGCCTGTACCTGCACCTACCACCACCCACTTTGGAATGGCAAAGCGCTCTTTACTCATTTGGCTAAACATACTTTGCGCAATATTGTTATTGCCTCGCCAGTCGGTGGCGCGTTCGGCATAGGTAAATTGATCCATGTAGTGGCCACCGCTTTGGGTGGCTAAACCTTGTGCCACCTCATACACCAAAGATGCTTTTTCTACAAAATGGCAAGTGCCACCATAAAACTCGATTAAATGAATTTTTTCGGGCGATGTGCTTTTAGGCATTACCGCAATAAAAGGCAAACCCAGCAACCTTGCAAAATAAGCTTCGCTGACAGCAGTAGAACCACTAGAAGCTTCTACCACCGTCATACCTTGTCGCAGGTGGCCATTGCACAAAGCGTACAAAAATAATGAACGAGCCAAACGATGTTTAAGGCTACCAGTAGGATGAGTGGATTCGTCTTTTAAATAAAGGTCTATGCCTTGATTAGAAAAATAAGGCAAACGTAATTGAATTAAG
>JALQUL010000478.1 GCA_023260735.1 Limnohabitans sp.
GCTTCGAGGTGTCGCCTCGCTCATACTGACTTTCCAGATCTGCATGTGTATTGCCGCTCGCTGCCAGGCTACATGTGAAACTGTGTAATATCTTGTGGTCAGAGATTTTAAAAAATAGTAAATGTTGTTAATAGGTTTAAATCATTTTAGTAATCGAATTTGATCTATCGTATTAATGATTAAATATATTGGAGTTAACAATAGTTCACTATTATCATGTGTATTATATTTTGAATGATTGCTGAAAAGTCGATTAAAGTTGCAAGTAAATCTAGTCAATTTCCAGTCATTAAAGCATTGGTAAAACATTTAATAATTCGATTGTTGAGTGAACACACTTCGAACATGGATTTGCTTAGTTAGCAATTGATTATAAAATTTTTGGAAATAGCATTTGGATTTTGAGTTGTTTGCGGAAAGAGGCTATGCAATTCGGGCTTTAAATTTAAACAAAAAGTAATTTTATGTTGTATTTTTCATTATAAATTTTTTGTGGAACAAGGTTATTCACTCAAATAATGTGAAAAAGTGGTGTTTTTTTATTTAAAACTTATTCTTTTGTGTTAATTTGAGAAAAAAACTACAGTTCAGAATATGATAAATCACTCAAATGCCAAAGAATGTTCTGGAATACCCGCATGAAATACTTATTTTTACTTTTACTTAAATTTTGTAACATGAGTAACTACCTTTTTTTAAAAATAAGCTCGGCATTCAAAGTTGCGCAATTATTTAAAATGGTGTTGTTTTTGCTACCATTTTTATTAATCAATTCAGCTCAGGCTCAGTTTGCAACTTCGGGTGTTGGTTTATATAAGGACAATATTTTTTGGATAGATTGGGGTAATAATAATGATGTGATTACATCGGGTAAAACCATCACCTCTGGTTACAATATAGCATCTCCTGCCACAACTGCCAACCGATTAGATATAACTTGTACCGCATCTAATGTTACATCAAGTTCAGGTGGTGTAAGCGTTTATACGCCTGGTACATGGAGCGGTGACGCTTTAGATGCAATTTACAAAAAAACAGTGACAGGCAGTAGTGCTAATACCTTATCTGTAGGGCTTTCCAATACGACTCTTGGAGCGAGCGCCAATTTAACTGTTTCTTGCTCCGCAACCCTTGGTGGTACTGCTTTTGCATTGTCTGGTTTGGTGTTTGCCGATGGAGAACAATCTTCGACTTTAGAATTTGTTGGAGCAATAGTGCCTCCAACTGCTAATGTTAGAATTATTGACGGTTTTAGGTCGTGTACTAATCGAACTAGTACGGTTCAAAAAACGGTTCTCTCTGCAACAAATACAGAATATATCTTTCGCAATGCTTCAGGCCAATGCGGAGGCGGTAAAGGTCCTGGTCTTGTAGGTTATTTAGAAAACACTAACTCAGCCCGCTTTACCATCAAAGGTGAAGGAAAGTCTGCGATTGCGATTGGTGTGATGGTAGATCTTGATTTTTCAGAAGCTTTACCCTCTACCTACGGAGTTGCAACTCACACCATAATCCCCGCATGGTCGGGTGGTTTAGCAGTGCCAAGTGTTGCATTTAACGACAGTGTAAATTGGGCTAGCAGAGCAACTCCATTAGTTAAATTGGGTAATACAGTAACTCCGGACGTCAATGCAAGTAATTCAGTTGGTAGTACAGATGTTGATGGTCTCTCTAAAAAAACGGTCTCTGGTGTAAGTGGTTTTGCTGATGTAGGAATTCCATTACCTAACAGTACATACCAAATTAGTAGCGTGAAATGCTCAGGCCCAGGTAAAGTGGCAGGCTGGATTGATTTTAATGGTAATGGAACTTTTGATTCAACTGAAAAGTCAAATGTTGCTGACTGTGCTGCAGGATCTAATACGGTTAACTTGACTTGGAGCGTGCCTGTTGTAGGTACTTCTTATAAAACACAGCTTTCCACTGCATTAAGGCTAAGAACTGCGATCACTGCAGCAGAAATCACCAATTCTACGGGACTCGTCAATAGCGGCGAGGTAGAAGATTATTTCTTAGCTTTGGGCAGTGTCGAATTAAAATTAGTGAAACAATGGGATGGTCTTGTTTCAGGTGATCAAGTGAATATTCCAGCTACAACAGGTTTAATAAGTGCTAATACCACTGAGTTTATCAGTACAAGTACAAAAACTAATTCCACTTCATCCAACACCATTGTAGTTTCGCCTACAGAAGTAGTAACTTTGCCATCAGAAACTTTTACACCAAGTACAGCAGTAGATGAATATAAAACGGCATCTTGGGTGTGTTCCGATGGTACTAATCC
>JALQUL010000063.1 GCA_023260735.1 Limnohabitans sp.
TTAGAGTTCCAGGATGCAGGGCTAACTTTTCATTTACCAAGTTAATAACTTCTTGGGTGGTGGTGTCTATAGCAAACTGGCAAGGCGCGGGTATAAAGCCTGGTCCATTTTTACCAAAACTAGACCGGTTCTCAGAGTCAAAATTCCATTTGCCTCCTACCGGTTTTTTCCCCTCCATTAAGATGCCAGTTTTTTGTCTTAATTCGCGGTAAAAATATTCTAGTCTTAATTGTTTTCTATCTTTGGCATGTTGGCTAAACTCACGTACCGTAGTAAAAAAATGAGTATCGTCCTCTATAACAAGTGGCAGTTGTTTTTGTTTGGCAACAGAGCGCAAATTTTGTAATACTCGGTAATCGCCAGGAGCCGTCATTTTTAAAGCTTGGGGTTGATAAGTTTGAATAGCTTTTTCAAGTTCTCGAGCTAAACTACCAGTGTTTTGTGGGTCGTTTAATTCAGTGTAAATAACGCTCCATGCTTTGTTTTTTAACAGCGCAGCAAAATGTCGCATGGCACTTAAAAAGAAAGCGGTTCTTTGTTTGGAAGAAGTTACATGGCTAGATTCTTCCATCACTTCTGCCATCCAAATTTTGTCTTGTGTAGGATCAAAACGGTGCAAAACAGTGGCAAACTCATCTAATTGATCACCCAATATGAGAATTAAATTTCGAGTGGTGGAGCTCATGTCAGCGCCTTAAAAATCAAAACCAAGTTGTGAATTACTATTGCAAGCATTGCTTAATTTGGCCAATTTTTTTGAACTGGTTTTATTTTTATCAGTTGTATGTCCAAAATTTTTTCTAGAAGCGTGTTTCTCAACTACGGCTAATTTTGCTTTTTTTACTTCGGGTTGCTGCCGCCTACTATGCAGCAATTGTTTGGCTTGTTGGGTTGCATTGGCTAATTGCACTATGGGCTCAATTATGTCCTGCCCCGGCACTAGACCATATTGAGTTTGTAAATCATGTGGCATTAGCCAAGGTTCAAATAAAAAGGTGTCAGGCACACGGCGCATATAAGGCAACCACCAGCGCACAAAATGTCCCTGCGGGTCGTGGTCTTGAGCCTGTTTAATGGGGTTGTAAACTCGGGTGGTATTAATACCAGTAGTGCCAGACTGCATTTGCATTTGGTTCCAGTGAATGCCGGGCTCATAGTCTAAAAATTGGGTTGCCAACCATTGACCTACTGGCCGCCAATGCAACCATAAAGGATAAGCTGCCACCGATACTAACATGGCTCGCATTCTAAAATTAAGCCAGCCAGTTTCCTTTAGCATTGTCACGCAAGCGTCAACCATGGGCCAGCCTGTTCTAGCATGTTGTAGCGCTGCAAAATAGTCGGGGTTAAAGTTCGCTTCTCTGAGGCCATCATAACCACGATGCATATTTTTATATTCAATACTGGGCTCTGATTCTAACTTCTGAATAAAATGACAATGCCAATATAAACGGCTTTGAAACCCGACTAATCCTGCCAAATGTCGCTTGGCTTGAGGCGGGAGCAGGGCCATTTGTTGACGGGTTTGTTGAACTACTTCACGCATGCTAATGCAGCCCCAAGCTAAATAAGCAGATAGCCGAGAGCATTTGTCAGGCGCAGTTAATGGAGAGGAAATTCCACCTCTGTAGCCAATACTTCTAGCGCTTAAAAAGCTACGCAGAGTTGCGATAGCTTGTGATCTGCCACCTTTTTGCCTATGGCGAGGGTTGTGCTTTAAATGGACGGGTGCAATAAAATTTTGAAGATTAAAATAGTGGGCCGTATGGCTAGGGTAAAAATGCAAAGCCTTGATATTTTGTAAGGGTAAAGCCATAAAACTTTCCCAAGAGGTTTGCCAAAGATTGCGGTTTTTTAAGCCTCGAATTACCCCAAACTGAGGGTACTCCTGCCAGTTTACATGATGTAATTTGCACCATGCTTGTACTTTTAAATCTCGTGCATAACTAAAGTCATTACCCGTTTCTTGATGTGAGCCCATTTGATGAAATGGCGCTTCGTGCCAAATCTTAGCAAGCACCTCGCTTATTTCGCCCCTATGTATTTCTAGCCCGCCACCAAAGCTGGCTAAGGCTTTATGGAGTTCATGCAACGATTCTTTTACAAATTCAAAATGTTGTAATGCAGCATCTGCTTGTAGCCACACTTCTGGTTCTATAACGTAAATACAGCGCACGGGCCCGCGCCTAGCAGCATTGGCTAAGGCAGCATGATCTTGCCATCGTAAATCACGTTTAAACCAAACTAATTGGTAACTCATAAGCGGTATTAAAGCATATTGGAATAGCGCAAGCTGTTAAAGACCCTCTAAGAACTTGATTGAGTCCATTAACTTGGTGCCTTAGCTTTATTCATTCGGCAGGCATCGGAGCAATACAAAACTTGCTCCCAGTTTTTAGCCCATGATTTGCGCCAAGACATTTCCCTCCCACACACTTTGCAGGGTTTGCTAGCTAAGCTTTGTTTATTGCCTTTAAAGCCTTTAGCCGATGAGTTATGAGACACCATACACCACTTTCTTAAGCCAAAGCACAAGACTTTAATTGTGCTAGGCTAACCATTTCAAGTGCTTTTAAATGGGTGCATTCCAGTACCACTGGAGGGGCTACTCCCGCATCAAAAGCTTGTTTCCAGCGCAAAGCACACAAGCACCATCGGTCACCTGGTTTTAAGCCTGCAAAACGGTATTGTGGCCTTGGGGTAATTAAATCATTACCGCAGGCCAAAGAGAAATCTAAAAAGGCTTGCGTCATTTTGGCGCATATCACATGACTGCCTTGATCATTTTCATCGGTGTTGCAGCAACCATCCCTGTAATAACCTGTAAGAGGGTCGTAGGAGCAGGGCATTAAAGCCAAGCCTAAAACATTTAACGCTTCAAAACTCATATGCTTCCTCAACGATTAAATAAAAAAACCATAGAAATAAAAAGTGATACCTATTTGTTATATTAATTTTGACTACTATTTTAGGTAAAACTTAACACAAGAGTTATTGTGGGGGTATTAGGTTCAAAAACCTAGTTGAAAAATACCGAAATCATAAAGCTTGGGTTTTTGTATTTGTCCCTAACAATTGTGGTGGTAGAAATTGAAATAATGGGTCAGTACCACAGACTAAGAGCCAATTAACTCAGCTTTATCGTTAGGTATTTGAACAAAGTTACCAACCATACAATAGGCTACTTTTAGTTTGCTATCGTCAAATGAACACAATTGATATGAACATGTATTTGGTTTAATATTGCAAAAATAAATCCTATTTCATATGAATAAGCAAGTCATTTCTAATTTATTAAATAACGATGTTAAAAACTATATTCAAAGTAGTGTACTTTGCTGGTTGGCAACAGTTGATCTTGATGGCAGACCTCATGTCTCGCCAAAAGAAATATTTACCGCATGGAATGAGTCACATTTATTAATTGCCAATATTGCATCGCCAAACAGTGTTCGAAATCTTCAAGTCAATAAAAATGCATGTGTCAGTTTTATTCATGTTTTTATACAAAAAGGCTATAAGTTGCATGGTCAAGCAGAAGTCATACAACCTGACCATAAAATTTTTTCTGAATTAGTCAAACCCTTAGAGTTAATGACGCAAAAAGTATTCCCCATTCATAGTATTGTTTTTTTGAAAGTGGAAAGAGTCGAACCCATTGTAGCCCCCTCTTATCGCTTAATTCCCGGTACAACTCAAGAGGATCAAATTAAAAGTGCCATGAAAAATTATGGTTTAAAAATCAATTTATCTAATAATTAAAAAAGCAGACCATGATCACGATAAGTTCAGATTATTTTGATAAAGGTTGCGGTCGTTGCGACCGTTTTGCAACCCCAGATTGTTCTGTTCAACAATGGCAGTTAGGACTTAAACAATTGCGACAAATTTGCTTAGAAATTGGCCTTTATGAGGAAGTAAAGTGGGGTCATCCTTGTTATACCCACAAGGGTAGAAACATTGCCATACTAGGCGCATTTAGAAAAGATTTTAGATTAAGTTTTTTTAATTCGGCTTTATTAAAAGATTCACAAAAAATATTAATTCAACAAGGTCCAAACTCACAACATCCTGATTGTTTTAAGTTTAGCCATCATCAGCAAATTGATGAATTAGTCCCTACCATTAAAGCCTATTTGTTAGAGGCTATTTCCTACGCCGAACAAGGTGTATTGCCAGTGAAAGAAAAAAGTATTCTAGAATTACCTCAAGAATTATTAGACTTTATGAATCTAGATGAAGAGTTGGCACAAGCATTTAAAAAACTAAGCCTTGGTCGGCAAAAAAGTTATGTGCTGCAAATTAATTCGGCTAAACAACTAGCTACAAAAATTGCCAGAATTAAAAAATTTCGGCCCGCCATTTTGGCAGGTAAAGGTGCCAACGAATTATAGAAGTCATTATCATTAAAAGTTCAAAATAAATGGTTTGTTTTTTTGCAATGTACTTTAAGATGTTACTCTAAAGGCATTAGGAGTTTTGCCGGTCCAGTTTCTAAAAGCTCTTATAAACGAGTTGCTTTCTTGAAACCCTAAAAGCCAAGAAATTTCTCCTGTTGAAATACTAGAGTGGGTCAAATAATGTTGTGCTAGTTCACTTCTCACTTGATTTAACACTTCTTGAAAACTACTATTTTCTTCGCTTAAATGACGTTGCAATGTTCTTTTACTAAGGGCTAAACGTTGAGCCACTATTTCAATCGAGCTCATTCCAGCAGGCAGTGTTTCTAATAATACGCCTCTTACTCTTTCCGTCATAGTGGCTTCATCATCTAACACCGATAATCTTTTTTGAAGATGGGGTTCAAAAACTTGCCATATTCCTGAGTTATGCGTAAAAAAAGGCCGAATTTTTTACAATACCTCTACCGGGTTTAAAGAAAGTGTTAACGAGAAGCTT
>JALQUL010000068.1 GCA_023260735.1 Limnohabitans sp.
GTTAATTATCAGGTCAATAAAGATTGGGCTGTTAAAGCAAAAGTGAATAACCTAATGGACAAGGCCTACGAGACCGCTTTAGGTTATAACCAAGCAGGACGTAGCTATTATTTAAGTCTGAATTACAGCCCTAAATAAATCTCCCTTTGAAGCATTAGCAAGAGCAAGAGCAAATCTAGGTACATATAGTCAAATAATTGGATTGAATTACGTACGCACTGAATATTAACTTTTCACTCATAGTTTTAGCTATGAGTGAAAAGTCTGTGCAAAGAAATTCACTCTACTAGCGGTATGCTGCTTCGTATTGATTTATGCTCTTGTTTACTTGACCTTTATTTAATTATTTTTTAAAGTGGTACAGGTAATCCCTCACTGTTTCAACTGACCCCACACCACTCTAACGAAGAGTGGTATTTTTGGAGAAAAGACATGACTGCCCTTGTTCCACAATCAAATGTTAACTCTGATGTTCAAACCACTAACAGAGCACTTTTAGTGAGTTCAACTGCTACACCAGTGACATTGCCTACCTCGAATAAAATTCAGCATGAGTTTATTTTGGGCGGACAAAAAAGCGGCAAATCAAGGCGCGCAGAATTTTTAGCCACTGAATGGCTAGCTAGAAGTAGCGATCATCAAGCAGTATTAATAGCCACTGCTATGGCGCATGATGCAGAAATGCAAAAAAGAATCCAACGCCACCAAGACGACAGGGCTCTTCATAGTCCCGGTTTGGCAACGCTAGAAGAACCATGGCAATTAGCCAAAATGATTCAAACTCATAGCCAACCCAACACCTTATTAGTAGTGGACTGTTTGACTTTATGGTTGACCAATTATTTAATGCCCATGCCCGAATTTGAACACCTGGCACCTCAATATCTAGATCAACTAGTAGCCCTTGAAAAAGCCCTCCTAGATGCGCATGGCCCAGTCGTTTTAGTTTCCAATGAGATTGGCCTGGGCGTTATACCGATGGGAACAGAAGTCAGACAATTTGTAGATGCACTCGGTATTTTGAACCAAAAGATCGCTCGCATTTGCCCAAAGGTTACTTTAATGGTTGCTGGTATCGCCCTGACAATGAAAGCAGATGCATGAAATACACAGCAATACAAAAAACATTGGTAACTTGGATTTTTAATTATCTGATGGTATTGTGCTCGATAATACCTGTCTTTAGTTTTGCACAAACATTCAAAAACGAAGTCAAAGCGAATGCAGTTGCCAGTCCTACTCAAGCTCAGGCCAATCCGATTCGTATTCAGGATGACAACGGCAAAACTATAATTTTGAATAAAAGTCCACAACGAATAGTCAGCATCTTGCCCTCGTTAACAGAGACGATTTGTGCTCTAGGCCATTGTAAAAAGTTAGTGGGAGTAGATAGATATTCTAATTGGCCGGCCGAACTTCAAAAACTGCCTAAAGTGGGAGGCGGACTTGACCCTAATATAGAAGCTATTGTGGCCTTAAAACCTGATGTAGTGCTGGCAGCAACCTCTTCCAAAGCAGCTACCCGCCTAGAGTCTTTAGGCATAAAGGTAGTTTTATTAGAGCCTAAAACTTTTAATGATATGCAAAGGGTAATTAATAAACTAGGCATTATTTTGGGTATGACTGAAGCACAATATAGCCAAATTTGGCAACAAATTAATGCTGGCGTCACTCAGGTGGCCAATCAAATTCCAAAATCTCAACACCAAACCACGGTTTATTTTGAAGTAAATAGGGGACCATATGCAGCTGGTGAGTCTTCTTTTATTGGTGAAACCATGACTCGTTTGCACTTAAAAAACATTATCGCAGCCGACTTAGGACCGTTTCCAAAAATCAATCCTGAACTAATTGTCAGGGCTAATCCGCAGATCATTATGATTGGCTCAGGCGAAGCAGATAATCTTTTGCAACGCCCTGGGTGGGCCACTATTTCCGCTATTAAAAATAAGCATGTTTGTGTTTTTTCACCCGCCGAAGGTGATATTTTAGTCAGACCAGGCCCAAGAATGGTAGAAGCAGCGCAATTAATGGCCCAATGCCTAGACAAAAAACTCAATAAATAAAATGGTTATGGTTCAATCGACTCGATTACTCACCTTATCTATGCTCTGCTTTAGCCTTTTATTATTGGCTTTAGGTGTTTGTATTGGCAGTTCTGGTTTTGAAAATTTATTTCTTGCTGTCTTTAACTCTAATGATGTTGCCGCTCAAGAAATGGCGAAACAAATATTAATTGACATTCGTTTACCCAGAACCATAGGTGCGTGGACTACAGGTGCCTTATTGGGCTTAGCCGGTGCACTAGCTCAGGGTTTATTTCGTAACCCACTAGCCGACCCCTATTTATTAGGTAGTGCAGCAGGTGCGTCATTGGGTGTCGCACTGGCCTTAACTATTATGAGT
Organism: Limnohabitans sp.; assembly: GCA_023260735.1. Taxonomy (GTDB): domain Bacteria; phylum Pseudomonadota; class Gammaproteobacteria; order Burkholderiales; family Burkholderiaceae_C; genus JALQUL01. Next base: position 2,407 of record JALQUL010000068.1, read on the forward strand.
GGTGGTGCAGGCTTAATGGCAGTTGCCTCTGGTGCACGAATTGACACTAGCCTAATCGCAGGTTTATTTTCTGGAAATTGGTTGGTGAGATTAGGCCTTACTGGAGCCGCATTTATAGGGGCGGTATTCGCCGTTTTATTAACCCTTGCATTAGCCAAAGGAGTTCAGCACACCTTGAGGTTATTATTAGGTGGCGTCATTGTGGGTGTTGTGTTGGGTGCATTTACCTCTTTGATTTTAATTTTTTCACCCGAATCACAACAAGCCATGCAATCGTTTTTATTGGGTTCGACTGCATTTATTAACTGGCCAGCTTGCACTGTAATGGGAAGTGTTTTATTACTCTGCTGGCTTTTATCATATTCTTTGGCCAAAGTGCTTGATGGTCTCAGCTTAGGAGAATCCACAGCTAGCAGCCTAGGTTTAAGTATTGCACCCATGCGATTTGCTTTAATTGCGACGCTTGCTTTAGCCACTGGCACAGCGGTAGCTCAAACTGGACTCATTGCCTTCGTAGGACTTGCTGCACCCCATTTGGTGAGAGGAATGATGAAAGTAGGGCATAAAGCTTTAGTCACTTTGGCAAGTTTAACTGGCGGTATTTTATTAACCACAGCTGACCTCATCGCCAGAGGATTAATCGCCCCACAAGAGTTACCCGTTGGTGCGGTCACGGCAGTATTGGGGGGTACTTACCTACTTTGGTTAATGCATAAAAATACCCAACTACAAAATAGTTAATTGCCCGCCATGAAAACGAACAACATCTCAGAAATTGCCATTCAAGCTAGTCAACTTCACGCTAATTATGGCAATCGGGCGGTATTAAAAAATGTCTCTCTCTCTATCAAAAAAGGCTTGTGGACCAGTATTATTGGTCCTAATGGTGCAGGTAAATCGACCTTGCTTAGTGTACTTGCGGGCCTACACCCTTGCACGGGAACAATTGAAATTTTAGGTACTGAAATGAGTCAGTGGCCTAATCAAAAAAAAGAACAAGTTTTATCTTGGTTAGGACAAAAACAAAGTAGTGCCGATGACCTTCTGGCCTACGATGTAGTAATGCTGGGGCGACTTCCTTTTCAAGGCTGGTTGGCAAACCCATCAGTAGAAGATCTTCAAGCGGTAGAACAGGCAATGAAAATGACCCAATGTTGGGATTGGCGCAAACGCCCCTTAGGTTCATTGTCTGGTGGCGAGCGTCAAAGAGTTTTATTAGCCAGGGTATTGTCCGTCCAAGCTCAAGTGATTTTAATGGACGAACCCCTTGCCAATCTTGATCCACCCCATCAAGCAGATTGGTTAAAACTCACTCGTGAATTAGTTCAATCTGGTAAAACAGTTATTAGTGTGTTGCATGAAATTTCGATTGCCCTGCATGCCGATGAAATGATCATCGTTAAAAATGGTGAAATTGAGCATCATGGTCAATGCAAGTGCGCTCAAACCCACAAAGCACTTGAGGATGTTTTTGAAAACAGAGTCACCGTTCAAGCCATTGGTTCACAATGGATAGCCCTTCCCTGCTTATAGTTTTGAGCTTTTATTAAATACACATGGCCTAGGAATTTTTATATGCAAATTGAACAAGCCCCTACCGAAAAACCCTATGAATCACCCGAAGGTGAACGCCGTGGTATTTTGATTGTCAACACTGGTGACGGCAAGGGTAAAAGTACTGCTGCATTTGGACTTGCATTACGTGCTCATGGCCGAGGTAAAGTGGTCAAAATTTATCAATTTATGAAAGTACCTTCAGCCCGATTTGGTGAACATCGAATGTTTGAAAAATTAGGTATTCCAATTGAAGGTTTAGGTGATGGTTTTAGTTGGAAAAGCCAAGATCTTGAACACTCTGCGCAATTGGCCAAGCAAGGTTGGTTAAAAGCTAAAGCTAGTATTTTATCGGGTGAATATTTTTTGGTAGTATTAGATGAAATCACCTACCCTTTAATTTACGGCTGGCTTGATTTAAACGATGTGTGCGAAACACTGAAACAAAGACCCCAATCAGTTCATGTTTGTATAACGGGTAGACGATGCCCTGCTGAAATTATCGAACTCGCCGATACGGTGTCTGAAATCACCATGATTAAACATGCATTTCAGGCGGGTATTCCGGCTCAAAGAGGCATAGAGGATTAAGCCTTTAGCCTTCAATTTTAGACGATTATTTTAGCACTCCTTACCCACGTTTTACCTATGAATACGCCATCAACCCATCAACAGCTTGCGCCTTGTATCATGGTGCTTGGCACTAGTAGCAATGCAGGCAAAAGCCTCTTAACCACTGCACTATGCCGTTTTTATGCAAGGCAAGGGCTTAAAGTAGCACCATTTAAAGCTCAAAATATGAGTAACAATGCCCGAGTAGTGCAAGGGCCCCATCAGCAAGAAGGCGAAATTGGTAGTGCTCAATACTTTCAAGCTTTAGCGGCCAAAGCACAACCTCATGTGAGCATGAATCCTTTGTTGTTAAAGCCAGAAAAAGACACGCAAAGCCAAGTGGTATTAATGGGACAAGTTAACCAAGAACTAAGCCTCATGCCTTGGCGCAATAGAAGTACTTATGTCTGGCCGGTTATTGCCAGTGCGCTTGATGAACTGAGAGCGCATAACGATTTAGTGATTATTGAGGGAGCAGGATCTCCTGCTGAAATTAACTTGCATGACAGCGATATTGTGAACATGAAAGTGGCACTTTATTGTAATGCTAATTGTTTATTAATTACCGACATTGACAGAGGTGGAGCATTTGCTCACCTATACGGCACTTGGGCTTTGTTGCCAGCACAAGAACAAGCCCTATTTAAAGGTTTTGTGTTAAATATGTTTAGAGGTGATGCCAGTTTATTATCTCCTGCCCCTGAAATGTTAGAAGAAAAAACTGGTATTCCTACGGTTGCAACCTTACCTATGTGGCGAGAGCATGGACTTCCCGAAGAAGACGGCGTTTTTGATGACCGAAGCCGATCAAGAGGTGCCGTACAAAATACAATTGCTGTGATTGCTTGGCCTCGAATTAGCAACTTAGACGAGTTTCAGCCACTTAAAAATATTCCTGGGGTTTTGCTACGTTGGGCCAGAACGCCAGCCGATGTCGCAGATGCTGACATTATTATTTTACCGGGCTCCAAACATACCAGTAGTGACCTCACGTGGATGAGACATCAAGGCTTAGATATTTCGATTTCCGACCATGCCGCTAAAGGTAAAACCGTGCTGGGAATTTGTGGCGGCTTACAAATGTTAGGTGAAGCCTTAATTGACCCCTATGGCATCGATGGAAATGCACCCGGGCTAGGCTTATTACCTTTGGTAACTTTGTTTGAGCGAGAAAAAATTGTGAAACGAAGTCATGCAAAATTTACCCCTTTTAGTGGTAGTTTTGATGCCTTAGCCAATCTTGCGGTATCGGGTTATGAAATCCATCATGGACAAACCACACAACATTTAGGTATGGCCACAGCGGGCTCGGTGGCTCAAGTGATTTTAAAATCTCAAGATGGCAAACCTCTTGGCTGGACCAATCAAAGAGGTAATGTATTGGGCTTATACCTACATGGCTTGTTTGAAGATGCCAATGCCTTGAAGGCACTTTTTGGCAACGATGCCCCTACGCTTGAAGGAAGTTTTGAAGGTCTTGCTGACTATATTGAAAAACATTTTACGCCAGGTTTTTTAAAACGCTTAATAAAAGAGCCACTACAAAACTCTTAAGTGCATTCATCACATGAGATTGGTCGGTCTAATGGCTTGGCTTTTTTTATCCTTAACAAGAGTGATGGATTTCAAAGTTCGACTCATTAGTACCACTAATACTTACTCTGCCTGCATGGTTGAAGTTTTATTGAGAGCTCATTAAAGCCTTCACTACTTTCATTACATGAATTGGCCGTATGCATTTTTACCAACCTTCGAAACACCCTCTTAGACTCAGTTTTAGTAGGTATTGTTAAAATTCTTTAACTAGTTAACGCCTAAAACTTGTCTAGATACATAGCTCCAATATTTAGCCACTTATCTGCATTCATTATTGCCGATTATTTTTTGATATTTCTTTTTTAAACTCTATTCAAAATGACATATATTACGCCTACCATCACCGATTTGTCTGTTAATCAAGCTGGATTAAAAGACCGTTTAACCCATAAAATTAATCAAAAAACAAAACCCTTGGGCTCTTTAGGTCTCATCGAAAAACTAGCCATTGATTTAGCTTTAATTAATGGGCAAGAGTCGATTGAACTACAACAACCAAAAGCTTTTATCTTTGCTGCCGACCACGGCTTATGCGAACAAGGCGTATCGGCTTTCCCACAAGAAGTGACTTGGCAAATGGTAGAAAATTTTTTAGCAGGTGGGGCTGCTATTAGTGTATTGTGTAAAGTTCATGGTATTGATATGGTAGTGGTCGATTGCGGTGTTAAACATGAGTTTGGCGATCGTGATCATTTAATCAACCTAAAAGTAGCTCACGGCAGCGCCAATAGTTTTACAGCTCCTGCCATGACAGCCCAAGAATGCCAACAAGCCCTTGAAAACGGACAATCTTTAATTCAGCAATACACTGGTAATGTAGTGCTATTAGGTGAAATGGGCATTGGTAATACAAGTGCAGCGGCTTTATTACAATCGCGCTTAACAGGCCTTGATATTGCATCTTGTACCGGAGCTGGGACTGGGCTTGATAACGCTGCTATTGACCATAAAACAGCCGTTTTAGCGCAGGTTTTGCAGCAACACCACCATGCAACCAGCCCACTTGATTGCTTGGCAGCTATGGGTGGCCTCGAAATAGCCACTATGGTAGGAGCTATTTTGCAAGCGGCTTCGCTCAACAAAATTATTGTAGTCGACGGCTTTATTACCAGCAGTGCAGTGTTGGTCGCTAGCAAAATAAATCCTTTGGTGTTGCAACGTTGTATTTTTTCTCACCAGTCTGACGAGAAGGGCCACAAGGCCTTATTGGCATCAATGGCTGCCACCCCATTACTACAGCTAGGGCTACGCCTTGGCGAGGGCTCTGGTGCCGCTCTAGCATGGCCATTATTAGTGTCTGCCGCAGCTATCATGAATAATATGGCTAGTTTTGAGTCGGCAGGGGTGTCTGAAAAATCAGCAAACTAAATTTGACTATAAGGTTCGACTTGAAATGGCTATGTGATTTAATGAAAATAACCAAATAAATTGGTTGCGCGGGCAGGATAAGGTTCGACTTGAAATGGCTATGTGATTTAATGTTTAAGAATCTGCTACAAAACTCAAAGTCGTGCAGACCACCCTCTTTCTTTAAGCACAGGCCACTTCAGTAATTATTTTTTAAAAGGTTTTGTATGTCTCAAACAATGCGTATTGATTTTGTCTCTGATATTTCTTGTCCGTGGTGTGTAATAGGGCTTAGCGCGCTAGAAAAAGCGATTGTCAATATTCAAAATTCAGCCAACACAGCTCTAGAGTTTGAAGTTTATTTGCAACCCTTT
>JALQUL010000144.1 GCA_023260735.1 Limnohabitans sp.
GATAGCTGTTTCTTCCACCGCCGAAGAACCTGCTCTATCCATCCAAGTTTTTACACTGTCACAGGCAAAACTACCTTCGTGTAATTCAGCACCACAAATACAGCGGTGTTGAGTCAGTAGATCGTTAATAAGACCTTTCCAGCCCACAGTAGTACGTGGTTTTTCGAAATAAACACGCATCACAATTTCAAGCGTATCTTTAAAACGATCACGCTCTTTGACTAAGCGTTTAGCGTAATCAATGGCTGCCTCTGTATCATGAATAGAGCAGGGACCAATCACCACTAATAAGCGGTCGTCTTGACCGCTCATGATTTCACGAATGGCTTGACGAGAATGACTGACCAAGGTTTCTACAGGTGTACCTTGAATAGGGAAAAAGCGGATGAGATGTTCTGGAGGTGGCAACACGGTGATGTCCTGAATGCGTTCGTTATCGGTTTGGCTGGTCTTATCAAGTGGCTTGCCATACCATGCATCTGGTGAAGTGTTGGACTTTGCGTTCATATGCTGGCTTCTCCTAAGGTCTAAAAGTTGAGGTTAAAACTAAAAAATCACAAAATAAAAATAAAAAATGAGGGCAAAAAAAAACCGCCGTGCTGTTTGCTGCGGCGGTTATTTGAAAGTGCTAGTTACTTTGTGACTATGCCTCTCGTCCGCCTAGGACAGAGAACCAAAAGTAAAAGTAAAAAGAGGCGTTCAATTTCATAAACTCTAATATAGCACAAGAAAACCACTAAATGGCTTACAGACTTGCATAAAAATTAGTCAAATAAATTTTTACATTAAAATCAAGCAGTTCCGCCTACTGTGAGGCCATCAATTCGTAAGGTAGGTTGACCCACACCCACAGGAACACTTTGGCCATCTTTACCACAAGTACCTACACCACTATCAAGAGCTAAGTCATTACCAATAAGGCTGACCTTTTTCAAGCATTCAGGACCACTGCCAATAATAGTGGCGCCTTTTACGGGGTATTGAATTTTGCCATTTTCGACCCAATAAGCCAAACTAGCAGAAAAAACAAACTTACCAGAAGTGATATCGACTTGCCCACCACCAAAATTACTAGCATAAAGACCGCGTTTTAAGCTAGCAATAACCTCTTGTGGGTCTTTGTCGCCTGCCAACATATAGGTGTTGGTCATGCGTGGCATAGGCACATGGGCATAACTTTCACGACGACCGTTACCAGTTGGGCTAACTCCCATTAAACGGGCATTCATACTGTCTTGGATGTAGCCTTTTAAAATGCCGTCTTCAATTAAAACATTGCGTTGAGAGGCATTCCCTTCATCGTCAATGTTTAAAGAACCACGTCTATCGGATAAAGTACCGTCATCTAGAACAGTTACACCTTTAGCCGCTACTCGTTTACCAATCATGCCCGCAAATGCGCTAGAGCCTTTACGATTAAAGTCGCCCTCTAAGCCATGGCCTATTGCTTCATGTAGCAAAATACCAGGCCAGCCTTTGCCAAGCACCACACTCATTTCGCCAGCAGGTGCAGGACGTGCTTCTAGGTTAATAAGTGCTGATTGCACCGCTTCATCAACATAATGAGTAATTAAAGCATCATCAAAATAAGCTAAACCAAAACGACCACCACCGCCACTAGAGCCAGTTTCACGGCGGTCACCCGATTCGGCAATCACACTAACGCTAAGGCGGATTAAGGGCCTTACATCGGCAGCCATAACGCCATCGGCTCGGGCGACTAATACCACATCGTATTCGGTGCCTAAACTAGCCATGACCTGTTTAATACGGGCATCTTTGGCTTTGGCAAGGGCTTCAACTTTGCCTAATAGTTCGATTTTTTCGGCACTTCCTAAACTAGCGATAGGGTCGAGGCTGTTATAGAGGTCGCGACTTTTAGCGAGTTTGGCTTTTTTAAGATTGACCTTGGCTTGTTTGCCAGCACTGCCAATGGCTCTAACGGTGTGGGCGGCATCTAATAAAGAAGCCCAAGAAATATCATCAGTGTAGGCAAAAGCCGTTTTTTCGCCACTTACCGCCCTAATACCTGCGCCTTGGTCAATACTAAAACTACCGGTTTTAACAATTCCTTCTTCTAAGCTCCAGCTTTCAGAGCGGGTGTATTGAAAATAAACGTCGGCTTCATCGACTTGATGGCGTTTAATTTCTGCAATTAGCTGAGGCAAGGCTTGTAATTGCAAACCAAAAGGCTCTAGCAAAATAGATTGAGCAATGGTGAGTTTATCTTGGGTGTAGGCAGCCTGCGAGGCTTTAGCTGGCGCAAAACCAGAGCCTTGAGTGGCAGATTGCAAAGAGGAGAAAATAGTTGAATTAAGCATGACTACATTGTAGAGCCTAACGGGCTAGGCGTAAATGTTAAGCGAGCGTTACCTCCATTTTGAGGGGTTTTAAGGCAGTGGCTTATATGGCTGAGTTACTTATTTTTGGAGTTGCCAACAAAAATAGTGGCTAGCAACTCAAGCGACAAGCGCAAGCAAGTCAATGGCTTAGCTTGCTTGCGCTTTAAAAGTGAGTGGTGCGTTGATGTATTGGGTGTTGCTTAAAAATTAAGCAGGAATACGTAATTTTTGACCTGGATAAATTTTATCGGGATGACTAAGCATAGGTTCATTAGCTTTAAAAATTTTCATATAAGCGTTGGCGTTACCGTAGTAGGTTTTAGCAATAGCCGATAAGGTATCGCCTCTTTCTACATCATGGTATTGGGCCTCGTCTTCAGAAGATTCTTCTTCCGATGCCACGCTTAACAAGTTATTAACACTACTAATACCAGCTACATTGCCACAGCAGAGAGTGACTTTTTCGCTGGCCTCTCGTGTAGGTGCTATACCCTCAACTGTTACAGAAGAGGAAGGGCCATCTACTGTAACCACCAAGGCTTCAATACCTAAGTTTTGTTGTTCAATATAGTTGCAAATGGCCGCTGATGCTCGGTTGCAGGCTTCATCTAAATTGCTTTGAGCGGAGGCATCATCGGCAGCTTCGGTGGCTGCTGCTGCCAACTCTTTGTGGCCAAATAATTTTTGACCAGCATCTTGAATAAAATTAAAAAATCCCATTTTTAAACCTTTGATTAAAGTGTAAATTGCCCCGTTTTTAGTCCGCTATTGGACCGAGATTTGAATGTATAGGTATTACCAAGAAAATAGCTTGCAAACTATTAAAGTAAATACTGCAATGTAGATAAATGGCTCATAAAGTTAAAAATATTGAACGCCAGTTTTTTAAATAGACAATAGTAATCATCATCTCATGTCAAAAACTCATGACTTACCGTTAACTTACTCATGCAATCTTGTATTAATATGAGCAAACTGTTTCAATACGCGATTCTTAGCCGGTCAAAAGCCGCCTAGAACTTGAGCGAAGCTTTTAAAAGTTGCCTTAGCATTTTTCATTTTTATCCATTATGTCATCCTTAAAATTTACCCAACATTTTGCCGAACAAGCACAGATATTAAAAGAACAAGGTTTGTTCAAAAGCGAACGTCAAATTACCAGCGCACAGGGCGCTTTGGTACAAGTAGCCAAGCAAAATTTGCTTAATTTTTGTGCCAATAATTATTTAGGTTTGGCCAATCATGAGCAATTAATTAAAGCTGCAAAACAGGGTTTAGATGAACATGGTTTTGGCATGGCTTCGGTGCGATTTATTTGTGGCACACAAAATATTCACAGCCAACTTGAAGCTGCATTAAGTGCATTTTTAGGCACTGAAGATACGATTTTGTATTCATCTTGTTTTGATGCCAATGGCGGTTTATTTGAAACTCTGTTAGATGAGCAAGATGCTGTTATTTCAGATGCTTTGAATCATGCCTCTATTATTGATGGTGTGCGTCTGTGCAAAGCCAAACGTTATCGATATGCCAACAATGATATGGCCGATTTAGAGCAGCAATTAATTGCAGCTAAAAATGCAGGCGCACGTTTTATTTTGATTGCCACCGATGGTGTTTTTTCAATGGATGGCACGATTGCAAATTTGGCAAAAGTATGTGATTTAGCCGATCAGTATGGTGCTTTGGTCATGGTGGACGACAGCCATGCGGTAGGATTTGTGGGAGCCAACGGTCGTGGCACTCACGAATACTGCAACGTGATGGGCCGAGTCGATATTATGACCGGTACTTTAGGCAAAGCATTGGGCGGTGCTTCTGGAGGTTATACCTCGGGTAAAAAAGAAGTGATTGCTTGGTTACGCCAACGCTCTAGGCCTTATTTATTTTCTAACTCGCTGGCGCCAAGCATTGTGCAAGCCTCATTGGCTACCTTGGAACTGATTCAAAATGGCCAAGCCTTACGTGCGCAATTGTGGCGCAATGTAGACCAATTTAGAAAAGGTATGACAGCCGCTGGTTTTACCTTGGCTGGTAAAGATCACGCCATTATTCCAGTGATGTTGGGAGACGCTAAATTGGCCGGACAAATGGCTGAAGCTTTGTTAGCTGAAGGCGTCTATGTGGTAGGTTTTTCATTCCCTGTTGTGCCTAAGGGTCAGGCCAGAATTCGCACACAAATCAGTGCGGCCCACACCCCCGAACAAATTGATCATGTGATTGCTGCCTTTACCAAAGTAGGTAAACAATTATCTGTTATTGCTTAAGAAGGAAATCAATAATCTGTTATTGCTTAAGAAGGAAATCAATAATGAAAGCACTTGCAAAGCTACATCGAGAGCCTGGTATTTGGGCTACAGAAGTGGAAATGCCAGAAGTCGGCCCCAATGATTTATTAATTCAAATCAAAAAAACCGCCATTTGTGGTACCGATATTCATATTTTTAAATGGGATGAATGGTCACAAAAAACAGTCCCTGTACCCATGGTGGTCGGTCATGAATATATGGGTGTAGTAGTGGGCATGGGGAGCGAAGTGAGGGGGTTTAGCAAGGGTGATAGAGTCTCGGGTGAGGGTCATATTACCTGTGGCTATTGCCGTAACTGCCGTGCGGGACGCGTCCATTTATGTCGCAACACCATTGGTGTGGGAGTGAATAGGCAAGGCTCTTTTGCCGAATATTTAAGCATTCCAGCCTTTAACGCTTTTAAATTACCAGCTAATATTCCCGATAATATTGCGGCGATTTTTGATCCCTTCGGGAATGCGGTCCATACCGCTTTGTCTTTTGATTTAGTCGGTGAAGACGTCTTGATTACTGGTGCTGGCCCTATAGGCATTATGGCTGCCGCAGTGGCCAGGCATGTAGGCGCACGTCATGTGGTCGTTACCGACGTCAACCCTTATCGACTTGAATTAGCCAAAAAAATGGGTGCCACCCGAGTGGTCGATGTGAGTAAAGAAAACCTCACTGATGTGATGCATGAGCTAGGTATGAGCGAGGGCTTTGATGTAGGCCTAGAAATGTCTGGCATTCCAAGCGCCGTCACCAGTATGTTTGATGCCATGAATCATGGTGGCAAAGTCGCCATGTTGGGCATTCCTCCACCCAATATGAATGTCGATTGGAGTAAAGTGATTTTTAAAGGCCTAGTCATTAAAGGCATTTATGGCCGAGAAATGTTCGAGACTTGGTACAAAATGGCCAGTCTTATTCAATCGGGCCTAGATTTAACCCCCATGATTACTCATGAAATGCCAATGAAAGACTTCCAACACGGGTTTGAAATTATGGCTTCTGGGCAATCGGGTAAGGTGGTGTTGGATTGGTCTTAAAGGCTTGGTTTGCTGATTTTTTGCGTCTTGCTATTTATGTTATGCATCGCTACCTGGGGACAATTTGTCCTCGGGTAGAAGTCCAGTTCGGGGTCACGTTTACGCCGTTTTTCGGGTAATCGGTGGTGTTGATTGTATCGGTCAACAGCTCCATCACATCGGTTATCAAAGTATCCCGAAATGGGCGTATCATCATAGAACCTATGAGCTGAAATGTATATTTTGGGGCGTATCCGCAGATCACGCCAGAGAATCGGTACCGTGAAGTGATGGCAAGTTCAGAGCAAGGTAACGAAGTAGTGGTATGGTAAGCAACAATGCATACATCTCATATCGTGGAGATATTCTATGGCTAGACTTTGATCCACAGGCATGTCGCGAACAACCAAGCAGGTGGCTAGCCCTCGTTCTTTCAGATCGCCAATACAAGGAAAGGTCTGAATTGATGTTGCTCTGTCCAATTACCTCACAATACAAGTCTTACCCATTTATTGTGGCGTTGCCCGAGACACTTCCTCCTAAACCAAGTCATGTATTTTCTGATCAATTAAAAAGCTTCGATTGGACAATGCGCAATGTGGCATTTATTACAAAGGCACTAGCTGATTCCGTGGCACAGGTGACAGTGTTTGCTAGTGGCATTGTTAAAGGCAAAAAGTGAGTCTTTGAACAAGAGTCTAAGAGGTCAAGTCTTGTATTGCAAGCTATTAAAAGGCTCTGAGCCGAGGTAAATTTGACCTTGTAACTCAGTCCATATACATTTTAAATGCCGTAATGCAAGATTTGAATCTGGTTTCCCTAGCTTTCGTTTATAAATTTTAAAAATCTGTAACATTAACTATTATTAATTGTTATTTTTAGCAAAAATAAATTAATAGTTTGTTTTTGTAGTTTACATAATATTTTTACTAAATTTTATGTGATATTTAAATTTTAAATTAATAGGTAAAAATTATGAATAATAAGACTTTGATAATTTTTAAAATTATAATTTTATGGGCGACGTTCTCAAATCAAACATTAGCACAAAATAACATTTCATCTAAATGTTTTTCTGATAATTCTTGTTCAGATTTCAAAAAAATAAAAGTCGAAAAAAATTCTTCTGACGTATATAAAGATATGTCAAACGAAAGTAGTAGAGCGTTATCAATTTACAGAAAAAATGGAATGTTTGGACTTGTGTCGAAAAGTGATGATTGCTATAATAATATTAAAATTAATAAATATCGATGTTTATATTTTGATATTGCATCAATACGTATCGAACAAATCAGTGGTGGTGGCTCCAAATTTCCTCAAACTGAGTATTTTACCGAGGAACAATTTTTATCTAGAGCTATAGTAATATTTATAAAAAGCGGATTCACAATGGAACTAGCAAACGAATATTTATTGAATGCTAAGAATATTATAGACAGAATGGTTGATGAAGCTATTATTAAAAGCATGAAATAATTCAACGAAAACAGCATAGAACACAGGACAATGGAGTTAAGTCGTGCATTACAGCATAGCTAAACCTTGGCTTCATATTCTTTCACCCACCGGCTAATCGTGGCGTAGTGCACATTAAAGTAATTTGCTATTGTCGCCATGGTGTGATGTTCAGATAGGTAGGCGCGTGCGACGGCCTCTTGCTTGTTGTAGATTTTAGCAAAATCTGTGAACGCTCTTTTTTCTGCTCGGCGTTGTGCTTTAGGAACTTCGATTAGGGTTGGTTTGTTGTCGATCTGCTTTTGCATGTTTTGGATAAAAGCCTCTGAGCCGATGTCAATTTAATCTTGCAATTAAGTCCCTACATATTTTAAAAGTCGTAATCCAAGACTTGACCCTGATTTCCCTAGTTTCTGTTTATAAATGGCGTTCTCAAATTTGAAGTGCAACGAATTTAAACCTTATTGAATTGTATTACCTTGTTTTTCGCTTATTAATTATTATTTTTAGTAAAAATTAATTAATAGTTGTTTTTTATAGTTTAAATAATTTTTTTACTAAATTTTATGTAATATTTAAATTTTAAATTAATAGGTAAAAATTATGAAAAACTTTCTTAAACTATTGGTACTCGTTGTCTTGCCAGCAATCGCACATGCTCAGGCGACTCCACAAATAAAAGCGGGTACACCTTATGCAAAAGTAAGATCTATTTTACTTAAGGAAGGTTGGAAACCGATTGGGCAAAAGCAAGAACCTTATGACTTCACTGCTCAAGATTTCAAAGAAAGGGGATGGATTGAAGCAAAGGAATGTGCGGGCTCTGGCCGTGTTCCTTGCATCTTTACTTGGAAAAATCTTAAAGGAAAAGAGCTTGAGATAATTACTACTGGTGAAGAGCCGAAATTTGATAGTTTTAGATGATGTCTAAATGATCAAAGTGGATGCGTTGTTAAATGACGATAATTTAACGAAACGGGGTTTTAGGGTCAAGTCTTGCATTGCAACATCTCTAAACCCTGCCTTCAAATCCTTTCACCCATAGTCTAATCGTGGCGTAGTCAAATTAAAGTAATCTGCTATTTTCGCCATGATCTGATGTCCTGATAGGCAGACACGTGCAACTGCATCTTGCTGGTTGTAGGTTTTTGCAAAATCTGTGGATGTATTTTTTATGCTCGGCGCTGTGCTTTGGGGATTAACATTGGCGTCAGCATATAAC
>JALQUL010000170.1 GCA_023260735.1 Limnohabitans sp.
CACCACTCCTGCAATGTTGTCCTGTGCTATGAGTCCTGCACCTACTGTTTCGCCTGGACCATTTAACAGTTGCAAGACATCTTTAGGCACTCCCGCAGCATGTAATAAAGCAACTGCTTGGCTGGCGACAAATGGCGTTTGTTCGGCTGGTTTGGCTAATACGGTATTACCGGTGACCAAAGCGGCTGCTACTTGACCCATAAAAATAGCCAAAGGAAAATTCCATGGGCTAATACACACCCAAGCACCACGACCGGTCAAGCGCACTATGTTGCTTTCACCTGTAGGACCAGGCATAGTCATGTCTTGCAAAGTATCGCTGGCTTGATCTGCGTAATAACGTAAAAAATCAATTGCCTCTCGCACTTCACTGACGGCATCGCCCCACGTTTTAAAAGCTTCTTTGACTAAAATAGCACAGAACTGTGGCAGTTGTTGCTCTAATTGCTTAGCCGCTTCGCGCAATATTTGGCTTCTGTCATTTACATTTACATTATCCCATTCGGTAAATGCGACCACGGCTTTTTCAGCTGCTTGTTTCACATCTTCAGGGCTTGCCAATGGCACAAAATCAATTTTAATTTGTGATACTTGATCTAACAAGGGCTGAGCTTGACTTGCTACTGTTAAATCAAGACCTTTGCTATTGTCGCGACCTTTTTTATTGGCTTCAGAGCGAAATAAATCAAACGGTAATGGTAAGGAAGGTTGCGGCGCCATCCACAAGGGCGACTTCAACAATTCGTTAACAGCCACATCTTCATCAGCCAATTGATGTACAAAAGATGAATTAGCGCCATTTTCTAATAAACGCCTCACTAAATAAGCCAATAAATCACGATGTGCACCTACTGGGGCATAGACTCTGCAACGAATGGTAGGGTTCTTTAACACCTCTCGGTACACCCCCTCTCCCATGCCGTGTAAACGTTGTAACTCAAAGGGCGCACCATTATTGGTAGCCATTTGAATAATGGCGGCAATCGTAGCGGCGTTATGTGTCGCAAACTGTGGGAAGATCACATCTTTGGCCATTAACATCGCATGTGCACAGGCCAAATATGAAATGTCTGTGTGATGTTTATGGGTAAATACAGGGTAATGGGGTAAACCCATTTCTTGGGTACGTTTAATTTCCGCATCCCAATAAGCACCTTTTACCAATCGGCACATTAATTTAACTTTGTATTGACGTGCAATAAGGGCGACATGCTCTATGAGTTCTAAAGCACGGGTTTGATACGATTGCATGGCCAAACCAAATCCACTCCATTGAGGGGTGTGTTGAGCAATTTTAGCCACTAACGCTTCAAACACATGCAATGACAATTCTAGTCGATCCACTTCTTCGGCATCAATGGTTAAATTGATATTTGCAGAAGCAGCTAATTCACACAATTGCCAAACTCTTGGGACTAATTCAGACAATACACGCTCTAATTGAGCATCTTCATAACGCGGATGCAAAGCACTTAATTTAATTGAAATCCCATCTTGTTCAGAGCAGTTTTTAGTGGCAATAGCTTCTGTGGCAATGGCCTTTAAAGCATTTTGATAATGGGCTAAGTATTGCAAGGCATCGGCATCGGTACGAGCACCCTCACCTAACATGTCATAACTAAAACCTAAATTGGGCAAAGCCTGCCTAGCCTTATTGGCCTCTTGCATCGCCGATTGAATCGTTTGACCCAGTACAAACTGACGACCCAATAAAGCCACCGCCCTTAAAGTAGCAGCCACCACTGTTTTTTGACCTAATTTGGCCAATAAACCAGGGCTGGCATCATCTTGGCTTGGGTCAGGTAAAAATCTTTTAGACATCGCAATGGCTGCACTTGATAACCGTGCCAAGGTTTGATCACTAGAGTCTTCAAAATTAGCCCTACCCAATTGATCAGCCGTTAACGCAATCGCAGTAGCGGCATCTGGCACTCGTAACAAGGCTTCAGCCAAACGCATTAAAGCCAAGCCCTCGCTACTAGAAATAGGATACTCTTTTAATAAACTTTCCATAGCCCA